>NZ_JBEXUS010000058.1:0-49692 GCF_040614455.1 Nocardia sp. NPDC005978 | reverse complement strand
AACTCCGCCACGATGGGCGCGACCACGCGCAGCACCGGCTCCATGTCCAGCTGATGCCCGGGGCGCCGGCTGCGGCAGCAGGGCCGGATCGTGGGCCAGGATCGCCGACTCGAGGGCACGCAGGGGTGGGCCGGGGTCTATGCCGAAATCGGTGTGGAGGGTGGTGCGGGCGCGGCGCAGGACGGCCAGGGCCTCCAGTTGGCGGCCCAGGCGGTAGTGGGCCAGGGCCAGCAGGCGGACGGCTTCCTCGCGGCCGGGTTGTTCGTGGAGCAGGCGGGGCAGGGTGGCGGCGACGTCGCCGGGGCGGTCCAGGTCCAGAGCCGCCTGCGCGCGCTGTTCCATTGCGGTCCAGCGCATATCGGTGACGCGGGTGATCTCGGCGGCGGCCCAGGCGGCATCGGCGCAGGCGGCGTAGGCCGGGCCGCGCCACAGGGCGAGCGCGGTGTCCAGGAGACGGTGGCGGGTGTCGGGGTCCGTGTGGCCCGCCGCGTCGGCGAACAGCCGCTCGAAGTGCCAGACGTCGACAGCGGCGGCGGGCAGCTGGAGCGCGTAGCCGGGGGTCCGCGACACCACGACGCGGGCGGGCGCCCGGGCGGGACGTTCGGGTTCGAGCGCGCGCCGCAGGTGCGAGATGTGCGCCTGCAAGGACCCGGCCGCCTTGGGCGGCGGCGCGCCCGCCCACAGATCGTCGATCAGCCGGTCGGCCGACACGACCTCCCCGCCCGCCGCCACCAGCCGCGCCAGCACCGCGCCCTGCATCGGCCCGCGCAACACCGCGGGCCGCCCGTCCACCCGGACACACAGCGCCCCGAGCAGTTCCACGATCACCACGGCTGAAGCATCGCGCGCCCAGCCGATTTCGCAACCCCAACGGCCTCGCGCTCAACGGACGGGTGCGGGCTCGATCACCGAGCGCCGGCCGCCACCCTCACTCAGGAACTCACCGCCACCCGCGGCGTGCTCGCACGCGTGCCCCGCAGCGCCCGCACCCCGGCGAACGCCACGACGAGACCCACCGCGATCGTGCCGGGAATAATCCACAGGCCCTCCGCGCCCGGCAGCCCTTCGGCCGCGCCCATCACCAGCACCGACACCACGAGCACCGCCGCCGCGGGCCGGGCCAGCAGGGTGTTCGGGGCCGCGAACGCGCAGCCCGCCAGCAGCAGGAAGCCGACGAGGAAGCAGGCCGCGAGCGGCCCGTTCACCGGCATGGCCGCGGTCTCGATGGCGTGCTGTTCGTGATGGGACAGCCGGGGAGCCACGAACGCCTCGTGATAGCCCCCGATCGGAATGGCCACGGCCAGACCGGCATACAGCAGTGCGCGGGTGACGGCGGCCAGTCGCGCGATGCCCGGCCGGCCGAGCGAGTGCCAGGCCGCGGTCACCAGCGGCAGGCTGGCGGCCATGAGGACCGCGCCCGCGCTGAAGCTCACGTGCGCCGCGACCCAGGTCGCCGCCTGCTCGGACTCCTCGGAGTGCCGCAGCGGGTGCAGCGCGTTGCCGATCGCGAACAGCACACCGCCCCCGATCAATGCGTATGCCCGCCAGCGGAAGTCGCTGTCGGTCGCCGGTAGTTCTGTGGTGATGCTCATGCGACCCACCATGAGCCGCCCCTGTTGACCACGACTTGCGATCGACTTGCGCCCCGCCGCGGCTCGCGACCGGTCTCCCGTGGACCGATCGGCCACGTGGCCGCCTCCCCGTGTTCGATCAACTCCTGATCGGCAAGTTTGTCGATGCCCGCGGCGGTCGGGAGATCGCAGGGAAGTGCGTGGATCCTGCCGCCCCGTGCCTGATCCGGGCGGCGGCTTCGATGCGCCGCGCCGCGTCACTGCCGTCGCGGCCCGTACCCGAAGCCTCGCCCCGTCACGGCGCGAATCCGTGACGGGGCGAGGGATCGGTGCCCACGGGCCTCCACCATCGACGGCCGGCGCCGACCTCAGACGCCCGCGTGCACCGGGCGTTCCGAGCCCTCGAGCAGGTTCGACGGCTTGTCCCGAATCATGAAGGCGATCACCGGGATAGCGATCACGAAGAACACCGCGCCCAGATAGAAGGCCACGTCGTAACTGTGGATCGCGGCCCGCGCCGCCAGGTTGTCGACCGTCGGATTGTCGGTGGCGTACCGCTCGGCGGCCTGCACCGCGATCGTGGTGAGCAGCGCGACGCCGATGGACCCGCCGACCTGCTGCGCGGCGTTGAGCAGCGCACTGGCCACACCGGAGTCCTCGTCGTCGACCTGGTGCAGCGCGGTGGTCTGCATGCAGACGAACAGCGGGCCCATGCCGAGCGCGATCAGCGTCATCGCGGGCAGCACGACCGCGGCGTAGCTGGAACCGAAGTCGAGTTGCGCCATGTACACGAGGCCGGACGCCCCGAGCACCGCACCGGCCAGCATGAGCGGGCGCGGCCCGAGCTTGGGCAGCAGCACGCTGGTGATGCCCGCGGAGATCGTGATGCCCAGCGGGAACGGCATGAACGCGAAACCGGTCTTCAGCGCGGAGTACCCCAGGGTCATCTGCATGTAGAAGCTCAGGTTCAGGAACATGGCGAACATGGCGATCGGCACCAGCAGCGCCACGAGGAACGACCCGCCGCGATTGATCTCACCCGGAATACGCAGCGGCAGCAGCGGATTCGAGCTGCGATATTCGATGAAAACGAACAGCGCCAGCAGCACCGCGCCGCCGGCGAGCAGCCCGAGGGTCGAGGCGGCCAGCCAGCCGTCCTCGGCGGCGCGGCTGAAGCCGTACACCACCGCGACCAGGCCGAGGGTGCCGGTGATCGCGCCCGGCAGGTCGTATCCGCCGGTCCGCGGGGCCGGTACGTCCCGGACCACGAAGGCGAGCGCGCCCAGCACGGCGAGCAGCGCGATCGGGGTGTTCACCAGCAGGCACCAGCGCCAGCTGGCGTATTCGGTCAGCGCGCCGCCCGCGATGAGGCCGATGGCCGCGCCGCCCGCCGAGACCCCGGCGAAGACGCCGAACGCTTTGGCCCGCTCCTTGGCCTCGGTGAAGGTCACCGACACCAGGGACAGCGCCGCCGGGGCGAGCAGCGCCGCGAACGCGCCCTGCAGACCACGCCCGGCGAACAGCTGTGCGCCGTTCTGCGCGAGCCCGGCCAGTGCGGAGGCCAGCGCGAAACCGACCAGGCCGGCGATGAAGACGCGCCGGCGGCCGAGATAGTCCGCCAGGCGGCCGCCGAGCAGCAGCAGTCCGCCGAAGATCAGCGTGTACGCCGTCAGGACCCATTGCTTGTTGCCGTCGCTGATGCCCAGGTCCTGCTGGGCGAAGGGCAGCGAAATGGTGACGATGGTGGCGTCGAGCACCACGATCAGCTGCGCGACGGCGATGACGCCGAGGGCCCACCATCGCGCGGAATTTTTTGTCTCACTTGATATTTCGTCAGGTTCGAGCGTTGCCGTCCCGCCGGTCATACCTACTCCTCGATTGCTCCGAACAGCCGAGCCCATCGTGGCATCATGCGACAATTGGCGTCAAGAGAAAAATGTCTGACTGCGACAGTTGGCGTACATGGACAGCATTGCTCGGGTCCGCGCTACCATCGGGACATGTTCGAGCCGTCATCGCCGACCGCCCGCACGGGACTGCGCGAGCGAAAGAAGCAGCAGACCCGCACCCGGGTCATCGACGTGGCGCTGCGCCTATGCGACGAGCACGGCTTCGACGCCACCACGGTCGAACAGATCGCCGATGCCGCCGATGTCTCCCCGCGCACCGTGAACAGGTATTTCGACAGCAAGGAAGACATCGTCATCGCGCCGATCGAGGATTTCGGCGGCACGCTGGCGGACAATCTGCGCCGACAGCCCGTCACGGGCAATGAACTCCAGGCGCTACTGAACAGCTACCTGGAGATGATCGAGGGCATCATCGACCGCGACGAACCGCTGCCGTTCCGCTGGTTCCAGCAGATGCAGAACATCATTCGGCACTCCCCCGCCGTGCGCGCCCGCAGTCTCGACGCCGCGGACTACAAGATGCGCGAGACCTCGACCGTGCTCGGCGAACGGCTCGGCACCGGGCCGGATTCACTGCCCGTGCGGCTCATCACCGGCACCTGGCACGCCATCATGCGGGCCGGGGTGGAGTGCGAGGCCGAGCTCGAGAGCTGCGACGGGGTGCTGGCCGACTCCGCGCGCGCCATGGCCGACGCGGTGGTCACCGCCTATCACGAGTTCGTCCGTATTTGCGCCGTTCCGAGTGTGGGTAACCCCATTGCCGACATCGCGGCCGAGCACCGTTAGAATCCCGAAACAGGTCAAGAGCATCAGCGCCAAGCCCCGGCTCGCTGATCGGCAACCCTCCAGCTGCGGTGGGGTGCTCCGGGTGAAGACCGGGCGCTCGAAGGCCGAGCGCAAGCGCACTGTAGGAGGCACCGAGATGTGTTGTTGTCGAAGCCAATTCGCCTTCCGATAACCCAAGCCTTCCGCCGTATACGGCGATTCTTCCTGGAGCAGTAATCATGAGTGACTCGACCGCGCCCGCTGCCAACCTCGATCCCGCGAACTGGTCCTTCGAGACCAAGCAGATCCACGCCGGGCAGGCCCCCGATCCGGCCACGGGCGCGCGCGCCCTGCCGATCTACCAGACGACCTCGTACGCCTTCCGCGACACCGATCACGCGGCGGCGCTGTTCGGCCTGGCCGAGCCGGGCAACATCTACACCCGCATCATGAACCCCACCCAGGACGCGGTGGAGCAGCGCGTGGCCGCCCTCGAGGGCGGCGTCGCGGCGCTGCTGGTGTCGTCGGGCCAGGCCGCGGAGACCTACGCGATCCTGAACATCGCCGAGGCCGGCGACCACATCGTGTCCAGCCCGCACCTGTACGGCGGCACGTACAACCTGTTCCACTACTCGCTGCCCAAGCTCGGCATCGAGGTCAGCTTCGTCGAGGATCCGGACGATCTGGCGCAGTGGGAAGCCGCGGTCCGGCCCAACACCAAGGCTTTCTACGGTGAGACGGTCGCCAACCCGAGCAGCTCGATCTTCGACATCGAGGGCATCGCGGGCGTCGCGCACGCGGCCGGCGTTCCGCTGATCGTGGACAACACCGTCGCCACCCCGTACCTGATCCAGCCGCTGAAGCACGGCGCGGACATCGTCGTGCACTCGGCGACCAAGTACCTGGGCGGCCACGGTTCGGCCGTCGCGGGCGTCATCGTGGACGGCGGCACCTTCGACTGGACCGTGACCGACGCCGACGGCAAGCCCCGCTTCCCCGGCTTCACCACCGCGGACCCGAGCTACCACGGTGTGGTGTTCGCCGACCTGGGCGCTCCGGCGTACGCGCTCAAGGCGCGCGTGCAGTTGCTGCGCGATCTCGGCGCGGCGGTCTCGCCGTTCAACGCCTTCCTGATCAGCCAGGGCATCGAGACGCTCAGCCTGCGGGTCGAGCGGCACGTGGCCAACGCCCAGGCCGTCGCGGAGTTCCTGAGCGGGCACGACGCGGTGGAGTCCGTGTACTACGCGGGCCTGCCCGACTCCCCCTGGTTCGAGCGTGGCAAACAGCTGGCACCGAAGGGCGTGAGCGCCATCGTGTCGTTCGAGCTGGCCGGTGGTGTCGATGCGGGCAAGAAGTTCGTGGACGCGCTGGTCCTGCACAGCCATGTCGCTAACATCGGGGATGTGCGCTCGCTCGTGATTCATCCGGCTTCGACCACCCACTCCCAGCTGACTCCCGAAGAGCAGCTCGCGTCCGGCGTCACCCCTGGTCTGGTGCGTTTGGCCGTGGGTATCGAAGGTATCGACGACATCCTGGCGGATTTGCGCGCGGGACTGATTGCGGCAGCGAGCTGATAGTGAGCATTGAATCGAGCACCTCTCGTCCAGCGGCGGACATCTTGCTGCCGCCGCCCGACGGGACGCTCTGCACCATTGCGATCGGGGAGGTCCGGCTCGAGAACGGCGCCGTCATCCCCGACGCGAGCCTGGCGGTGCAGCGGTGGGGCGAACTCTCGGCGAACGCGGATAACGTCATCCTCGTCGAGCACGCCCTCACCGGCGATTCACATGTGGTCGGCCCCGCCGACGTGCAGCACGCCCAGCCCGGCTGGTGGGACGGCATCGTCGGCGAGGGCGCGGCGGTCGACACCCGCGAATGGTGTGTCATCGCCACGAACGTGCTCGGCGGCTGCAAGGGCAGCACCGGACCGGCGTCGCTCGCCGCGGACGGAAAGCCCTGGGGCGCACGCTTTCCCGAGATCAGCATTCGCGATCAGGTAACCGCGGAGGCGCAGTTGCTCGATCTGCTCGGCATCTACCGGCTGGCTTCGGTCGTCGGCGGGTCGATGGGCGGCATGCGGGTGCTGGAGTGGATGGTCGGCTATCCCGAGCGGGTCGGGTCGGCCCTGGTGCTGGCGGTGGGCGCGCGTGCCACCGCCGATCAGATCGGGACCCAGACCACCCAGATCGCGGCCATCCGGTCCGATCCGGACTGGCAGGGCGGGGCCTATCACGGCACCGGCACCGCGCCGATGACCGGCATGGGCATCGCGCGGCGGATCGCGCATCTGACCTACCGGACCGAGGGCGAGCTCGATCACCGCTTCGAGAACCGCGCCCAGGGCGACGAGAACCCTTGGGACGGTGGGCGTTACGCGGTGCAGAGCTACCTGGAGTACCAGGCCGACAAGCTCATCTCGCGGTTCGACCCGGCCACCTACGTGTTGCTCACCGAGGCCATGAACCGGCACGACGTCGGCCGCGGGCGCGGCGGCATCGAGGCGGCGCTGGGCTCCACCACGGTGCCGTGTGTGGTCGGCGGCGTGGACTCGGATCGGCTGTATCCGCTGCGCACGCAGCAGGAACTGGCTGATCTACTACCCGGGTGCAAGGGGTTGGAGATCGTGCGTTCCCGTGACGGGCACGACGGATTCCTCACCGAGACCGAAGCGGTGGGCAAACTCATGGTGCAGACCATGGAGCTGGCCCGGGCCGCACGCCGTTAGTTGCGGTTGCAAAGCTCTAAACAAATGATCCCCCGGGAGCGCCTGCTGCCGGGGGATTGCTGTATCGAGTCTCAGACCTCGGTGAGGCGGCGGCCGAGCTCGCGGCGCAGTACTTCTTGATCGGGCAAACGGTGCAGGACACGGAGTACGGCGGGGCGAAGTTCGCGCTGTTCCTCGAGAGAGAGCAGGCCGACCAGGTCCCGCAGTTCCATGTCGTCGAAGGTCGCTGTCATGCCTAACAGGGTACGTGGACGATGCGAGTTCGTCCCGTAATTGGTACCGGGGTTACGGAGCCGTCACCCTAACGAAACCGACAGTGCGTCAGGATAATTCGTACGAAACAGGCATGACTCGAGTTACCCGCGAGTCTAGGTGACACCGAGGCTGTTGATGGTCGCGGCGAGCACGATGATGGCGCTGCCCAGCACCGCCAGCCACGTCACGTCGAAGGGTTTGCTGCGGACCGCGAGCAGCCCGACGCGCTCGGTCGGAAGCAGTAGCCGGAAGGCTGCGGCGAGCAACGTCGCGCCCCCGAAGAAGAAGGTGCCGCGCCGCCACCGGTCCCAGGCCAGAAAGACCACGGCCACCACCAGCACCAGGGCGATCACCACCATGGGCAGGTTGTCACGCAGGGCCTGGCCGAGACGACTGCCCCGGCTTTCCGGGGCGGCATGTGCTGCACTCACGCCCGGAAGCTTAACCGTCCCCGCCGGACCCGGCTCCCCCGCCGCCACGCGCACGCACCGGCCGCGAACAGTACGGTTCTCTTGTTCTGCGATGCTGGTGGGCGTGTTCCATCTTGTGTTCTTCTCCCCGCGCATCCCGCCCAACACCGGCAACGCCATCCGGCTCGCCGCCGGGACGGGGTGCCGATTGCACCTGATCGAACCCCTGGGCTTCGACCTATCCGAGCCCAAGCTACGCCGGGCGGGACTGGACTACCACGACCTCGCCTCGGTGACGGTGCACCGAAACCTCACCGCCGCATGGGATTCCATCCAGCCGGCCCGGGTGTTCGCCTTCACCGCCGCCGCCACGACCCGCAACACCGACATCACCTACGCCGACGGCGACGCCCTCCTGTTCGGCCCCGAACCCACCGGCCTCCCCCCGGAGGTCCTGTCCGACCCCCGCGTCACCGACCAGCTCCGGATTCCGATGCTCCCCGGCCGCCGCTCGATGAACCTCTCGAACGCCGCCGCCGTCGCGGTCTACGAGGCCTGGCGCCAACAGGGCTTCCCGGGCGCGGTGTAGTGCCCTTCGGCGAGGTGAGCGGTCTCCCGCCCGGAACCCGCTGCGAGATGCGGTGCAGCGGTAGGGTGGTGGAGTTCGGATCCGCACCCTCGTCGTAGGCGCAAGATCTCCGTTTGATGTATCGGAGGATTTGGCGTGCGCGGAATCAAGCTGGTGACCGTGGGGAGCGCGGGCAAGAGCGCGGGGTGCAGCCCCACCGGAATCGTGGGGCGGTGTCTGGTCCGGGAGCTGGTCGAGAGCGGCGAGCGGGTCCGGGTCGTAGCCGAGGCCGATCAGCTCGGAGACTGGCCGGCCGCGGTCGAGGTGGTCGAGGGGTCGATCGCGCGGTGTGAGGGGATCTCGGGGGCTTTCGACGGGGTGGACGGGATTTTCCTCGCCGGGGCGCAGGCCGCGACCGCCGGGCGGGTGCTCGAGGCCGCGCGGGGCGCGGGAGTCGAGCGGATCGTGCTGCTGTCCTCGCACGGGGCCGAGCACGAGGCGGCGTATCCGCCGGAGACGTGGTTCTGGCTCGCCATCGAGCGGGCCGTGGAGAGCGCGGGGATGGCATGGACGCACATCCGGCCGTCGGCGGTGATGGGGGCGGTGCTCGAAGGGACCTATCCGGCAACGGGTTCGGACTGGGCGGAGTCCATCGCGGCCGAGAACACCGTGCGGGAAGCGTTTCTCGAGATGGGGCACTACCCGTTCATCCACGAGCGGGATCTGGCGGCGGTGGCGGCCACCGCGCTGTGCCGTGACGGCTACGAGGGAATGCTGTTGGAGGCGGTGGGTTTTCCACTGAGCACGCGGTCGCGGCTGCGGGATATCGCCGACGTACTGGGGCGTGACATCACCGCCGTGGAGCTGACCCCTGCCGAGAGCCGCGCCGCCTGGCGCGCACGGGGGTGGCCGGAGGACGGGATCGACGTGACCCTGTTCGCACTGGAGGAATACGGCGTCCACTTCGACGAGCTCACACGCTGGACCGCCGGGCAGCGCCCCACCGTCCCGGACCTGATCGGCCGGCCGATGCACACCTACCGGGACTGGGTCGCCGAGCACGCCGCGCTGTTCGGATCGGTTCCGGACCGAGCGCGCCACCACCGTGCGTAGGCGAGCCGATGGGCAGCACACCCAATCCCTGTTGTGCGCCGCCCGTCAGCGGTCGACCTCGAACCGTTTGAAGCGGGAGGTGGCCCCGGCGGTCAGGCGGACGGCGGTCTTGGGGACTCCGTAGTGGGCGGCCAGGAGTTCCAGGGCAGCCTTGTTGGCCTTGCCTTCCACGGCGGGGGCCCGGACGTAGAGCTGGAGCGTCCCGTCGGGGAGGGACTCCACCAGGGGGCCTTTCCTGCTGTTGGGTTTGATGACGGCCCGGACCACGATGGGCATCGCGCGCTCCTTCCGAACCCGTGGGGACGGGTCGATTGTCGCGAACCGGGCCGGGCCGTCGCACCGCCGGGTCAGGATCGGACGGCGGTGGCGTCCACCTCGAACTTCATTTCCGGCAGGGCCAGGGCGGCCACGCCCGCCAGGGTCTGGGCGGGCGGGCGGTCGCCCCAGATCTCGGCGATCTTCCTGCCGAGCACGGCGAGCTTGTCCAGGTCGTGGTCGACGATGAAGGTGCGCAGCTGCGCCACGTCGGCGTAGTCGAGACCGACCGCGCGCAAGGCCTTTCCGAGGTTCGCGAAGGCGTTGTCCACCTGGGTGGCGAACTCCGGGTTGACGGTGTGCCCGTGCGCGTCGGAGTCGTACTGGCCCGCGATGAAGACCAATTCCCCACTCACGCGGGCGATATGGCTGTACCCGAAGCCGGTCGGATCGTGCAGATCGGCGGGGTTGATGAGGTCGATGCTCACGGTGTTCTCCTGTGTTCGAGTACTGCTCGGCAACACCGGATAGACGACACAGCCATCCCCGCGGTGACATCCGTTCGCTGTCAGCGGAAGTCGCGCGAGCGCGCCTCGATCCGCAGATCCATCCGCTGCACGTGATCGGCCACCACCGTGACCGCGCCCTCGGCGTTCTGCACCCGCCCCCGGATGAGCAGCGCCGGCGCGGTCTGCACGAGCCTGCGGTAGCGCGCCCACAGCCCGACCGAGCAGACCACGTTCACCATGCCGGTCTCGTCCTCCAGATTCAGGAAGGTGACCCCGGCCGCGGTGGCGGGCCGCTGCCGGTGCGTGACCGCACCGCCGACCAGCACCCGGGTGCCGTCGCGCACGCCCAGCAGGTGATCGGCGGGCACCACGCCGAGCGCGTCGAGCCGTTCGCGCAGGAACTCGGTGGGATAGCTGCCGGGCGAGACCCCGGTGGCCCACACATCGGCCGCCGCCAACTCCAGCGCGCTCATCCCGGGCAGCGCGGGCGCGTCCACCGCCGCGCCCATGCCGGGCAGCCGATCGGGCCGCTCCCCCGCCGCCGCGCCCGCCGCCCACAGCGCCGCGCGCCGGGTGCCGCCGAGACTGCCGAGCGCGCCCGCGGTGGCCAGCGCCTCGGCCTGCGGCACGGTCAATTCCACTCGCCCGGTGAGGTTCCGGAACGAGGTGTACGGCCCGAATTCGCGTGCGGCCACGATCTGTTCGGCCAGCTCCGTGCCGATGGTGCGCACCGCGCCCAGCCCGAGCCGCACCTGGGTACCGCCCGCGGCCAGCGTCGCCTCGGCGAGGCTGTGATTGATGTCGGGCCCGTGCACCACCACCCCGTGCCGGCGCGCGTCGGCCACCAGCGACTGCGGCGAATAGAACCCCATGGGCTGCGCGCGCAGCAGCCCCGCGCAGAAAGCCGCCGGATGATGCAGCTTGAACCACGACGAATAGAACACCAGCGAGGCGAAACTCTGCGAATGGCTCTCCGGGAAACCGAAATTCGCGAAGGCGTAGACCTTCTCGTAGATCCGGTCCGCGACCTCGCCGGTGATGCCGTGCAGCTCGCGCATGCCGGTGTAGAACCGCTCGCGCAGCCGCTCCATCTTCTCCGGCGACCGCTTGGACCCCATGGCGCGGCGCAGCTGATCCGCTTCGGCGGCGGTGAAACCGGCGATGTCCACCGCCATCTGCATGAGCTGTTCCTGGAACAGCGGAATACCCAGGGTGCGCTCGAGCGAATTCTCCAGCGCCGCATGGTCGTAGGTGACCTTCTCCCGGCCGTTGCGCCGCCGGATGTAGGGATGCACCGATCCGCCCTGGATCGGCCCCGGCCGGATCAGCGCCACCTCCACCACCAGGTCGTAGAAATTGCGCGGCTTCAGCCGCGGCAGGGTCGCCATCTGCGCCCGCGATTCCACCTGGAACACCCCGACCGAGTCGGCGCGGCACAGCATGTCGTACACGGCGGCCTCGCCGAGGTCGAGCTGATGCAGCTCCACGGTCTCGCCCTTGTGCTCGCGCACCAGGTCGATCATGTAGTGCAGCGCGGACAGCATGCCGAGCCCGAGCAGATCGAATTTCACCAAACCCGCTGCGGCGCAGTCGTCCTTGTCCCATTGCAGAACGCTGCGCCCGGCCATGCGCGCCCATTCGGTGGGGCAGACATCGGCGATGGGGCGATCGCAGATCACCATGCCGCCGGAGTGAATGCCCAAATGCCTGGGCAGTCCTTCCAATTCACCGGCCAGCCCGAGCACGTCCGCCGGAATATCGGTGTGCTCCTCCTTCGCCACCCCGCTCCAGCGGCTCACCTGTTTGCTCCACGCGTCCTGCTGCCCGGGCGAGAATCCCAGCGCGCGTGCGGCATCGCGCACCGCCGACCGCCCGCGATAGGTGATCACGTTGGCCACCTGCGCGGCGTATTCGCGCCCGTACTTGGCGTAGACGTGCTGAATAGCCTCCTCGCGCCGATCGGATTCGATGTCGACGTCGATATCGGGCGGCCCGTCCCGCTCGGGCGCGAGGAACCGTTCGAAGAGCAGTTTGTTGGCGACCGGGTCGACATTGGTGATGCCGATGGCGTAGCAGACGGCCGAGTTCGCCGCCGAACCCCGGCCCTGGCACAGGATGTCGTTGGTGTGGCAGAAGTCCACGATGTCGTGCACCACCAGGAAGTACCCCGGGAACCTCAGCTCGGTGATGACCCGCAGTTCGTGTTCGAGCTGCTCGTACGCCTTCGGATTGCCCGCGCGCGGACCGTACCGCCGGGCCGCGCCGCGCATGGTCAGCTCGCGCAGCCACGAGTTCTCGTCGTGCCCGGGCGGCACGTCGAACGGCGGCAGCTGCGGGGCGATCAGCCGCAGATCGAAGGCGCATTCACGGGCCAGCGCAACGGCATTGGCGACCGCGCGCGGGCACCGGGCGAACAACCGTGTCATCTCGGTGCCCGAGCGCAGGTGCGCGCCGCCGGTGGGCGCGAGCCAGCCCGCCATCTCGTCCAGGCTGGAGCGGGCGCGAATGGCGGCCAGCGCCATGGCCCGGCGCCGGTGCGGCGGGGCGGCGAAATGCGCTCCGGTGGTGGCGAGTACGGGCAGCTCCAGGCGATCGGCGAGGGCGATGAGCCGGGCGTTGCGCTCGTCGTCCTCGGGAATGCCGTGGTGGGTGAGCTCGACGCTGACGTGCTCGCGGCCGAATCTTTCGACCAGTTCCCGCAATTCGGCTTCGGCGGCGGCGTCGCTCTGCTGTAGCGCCTGGCGCACGGTGCCCTTGCGGCAGCCGGTGAGGATGTGCCAGTGCCCGCCCGCGGCTTCGGTGAGCCGGTCCAGGTCGTAGCGCAGGATGCCCTTCGCCCCCGCCGCCATGTGCGCGGTCGCCATTTCCCGGGACAGCCGGCGATAGCCCTCCTGCCCGCGCGCGAGCACCAGCAGGTGCGGTCCGGCCGGATCGGGCGCGCCGGTGCGCGGGGCGGAGTCGCCGCTGTCCTCCTCGGCGCGCCCGCGTCCCCGGCGGGTGCCGCGCGGGGCCAGGTGCGCGCCCGCGCGGGCGGCGGTGCCCAGGGACAGTTCCGCGCCGAAGACCGTCGGCATGCCCCATTCGCGGGCGGCCTCGGCGAAGCGCACCACCCCGTAGAACCCGTCGTGATCGGTGAGCGCGAGCGCCTCGAGGCCCAGGCGCACCGCTTCCTCGACCAGTTCCTCGGGCTGGCTCGCGCCGTCCAGGAAGCTGTAGGCGGAGTGGGTGTGCAGTTCGGCGTAGGGCACGCCCGGTCCGGCGGCACGGGCCAGTGCGCCCGGTTCGTACTTCTCGCGCTTGCGGGACCAGGCCGGGCTGTCGCCGCCGTCGCCCTCGATCTCGCGGGCCGGGGCGGGACGGCCGGAGAGCACGCGTTCGAGTTCCGACCAGGTCGGCGGACCGTTGTGCCAGCCCACGGTCCCTCCTCTGCCTCGATCTTGCTCGAGTGTCGAACATACATTCGATCTTCCGAAGCATTGCAGGAGACCCAACCGAACGGTCTGTAATCACCCGATTCGGCGTGTCCGGACCGGTCCGGAAACTCTCACGACGCCACCCTGGCCACGGAACTTACTTTGGAGTAAGTTCGAGGCAAATCGATTCCCCGAGGGAGCAGCGATGAGCGATACCTCCGCCGCCAACGGCAACGGCTACCTGGCCCGCCGGCGTGCCGGTCGCGATCTGACAGGCAAGCACGTCGTGATCACCGGCGCCTCGTCCGGCATCGGGCGCTCGGCCGCCCTGGCCGTGGCCGAGAAGGGCGCGGTGGTCCTGCTGCTCGCCCGCCGCGAGGACGAACTCGAGGCCGTGGTCGCGGAGATCCGGGCGGCCGGCGGGCAGGCGCACGGGTACCAGTGCGACGTCACCGATCCCGAATCCGCGGACCGCGCGGTCACCCTCCTGCTGGCCGCGCACGGCCACGTGGACATGCTGGTCAACAATGCCGGGCGCTCGATTCGCCGGGCCGTGCACCGCTCCACCGATCGCATGCACGATTTCGAGCGGACCATGGCGGTGAACTACTTCGGCGCGGTGCGCATGACCCTGGCCCTGCTGCCGCAGATGCGCGAGCGCAAGTCCGGTCACATCGTGAACATCTCCAGCGCGGGCGTGCAGGTCGCCTCGCCGCGCTTCGCGGCCTACCTGGCCAGCAAGGCCGCCCTGGACAAGTTCGCCGAGGTGACCGCGATCGAAATGCTCTCGGACAACGTCACTTTCACCACGATCCACATGCCCCTGGTCCGCACCCCCATGATCGCCCCCAGCGGCGATCAGGGCTCCCCCGTCCAGTCCCCGGAATGGGCGGCCGCCCTCATCGTGCGCGCCCTGAGCGAACGCCCCCGCCGGATCGACGTCCCCCTCGGCACCCTGGCCGAGTACGGCCAGATGTTCGCCCCCGGCATCAAGGAACGGGTCCTGCACCGCTACTACCGCTCGATCGGCGACTCCCCCGCCGCCAAGGGCGAGGTGGTGGAGGAACCCGAAACCGAGGACGCGGAAATCGTTGACCCCCAACGCCACCGCCGCACCCCGCCCACCGTGGTCCGGGTGACCGGCACCGCCCTGCGCAAGGCGGCCCGCCTGGTCCCCGGCACCTACTGGTAAACCGCCGCCGAGCAGTCCGGCAGTCGCCGGTCCCGAGCAGCAGCCGTCCCGGCCCGGCGACGGCAATCGCCATCACGGAGACGACGACGGCAAGGTATTCGCGCGCTCACGCGGTGCTCGGTGTACGAAACCTCCGCCGGATCGGCCGCCGTCGGCACTCGGCCGCGACGACTCAGTTCTGGTCCAGGGCCAGGGAGTTCAGCTCGCCGCGGGAGACCACGCCGAGTTTCGGGTACGCCTTGTAGAGGTGGTGACCCACGGTGCGGGGGCTCAGGAACAGTTGGGCGGCTATGTCGCGGTTGCTCAGGCCCTGGGCGGCCAGGCGGACTATCTGGAGCTCCTGGGGAGTGAGGGTGGCGAGCACTCCGGTGGCGGTGCGGGCGGCCGTCCCGACGCCGAGCGCGCCGAGTTCGGTGGTGGCACGGCCGGCCCAGGGAGCGGCGCCGAGCCGCTCGAAAGTCTCCAGGGCAGAGGTCAATTGGGTCCGGGCGTCGACCTTGCGGCGGTTGCGGCGGAGCCATTCCCCGTACAGCAGTTGGGTTCGGGCCTGTTCGAAGGGGCGGCCGCCGAGGTCGAGCGCGGTTCGGTAGTGCTGCGCGGCGGCCGCGTCCGGGCCGGCCAGGGCACGGGCGCGGGCGGCCAGCGCCGCCACCCACGGCTGCCGCGAGACCTCCGCCCACCGGTCCAGGCGGTCGAGAGCGTCGCCCGCGCGGGCCGGATCACCCAGTCGCACGGCGGCTTCGATGAGATCGGGCAGGCAGCGCAGGCCGATCACCATGTGCCGCGCGGGTTCCCGGGTCAGCGATTCGAACCGGGCCAGCGCGCTGTCCACCCGGCCGAGACCGAGCTCGAGCAGGCCGAGGGCCGCGCGCGCCCAGGCCGCACCCGGGGCGTCCGCGCCGCCGAACCGCTCGGCCATCGATTCCTCGGCGGCGGCGCGGCATTCGTCCTCGCGCCCGTCGAGCGCGGCCAAATAGGCGAGCATCGCCGCGTGCTGGCCGACCCAGTGTTCCTGCCCGGTGTCGCGCGCGATGCGGGCGCCTTCGGTGGCGATCACCAGGGCTTCGCGCGGGCGGCCCAGGAACGACTCGGCTTCGGCGCGGAAGAACAGCAGGGTGGGCAGCGGGCCGATCCGCCCCTCCTCGCGGCAGGCCGCGATCAGTTCCCCCGCCAGTTCGGCCACCTGCTCGTCCTGCCCGACCACCAGTCCCACCCCGGACAGCTGCACCAGGTCGCTCACGTCCGCACCGGTGGCGCGGGCCCGTTCGGCCGTGGCGCGCAGGTCGGCGTGAAATCGGCCGTGCACCCCGTCCAGCACGTAGGCGGTGGTGTAGGACAGCGAATCATCCTCGGGTAGTGACAGTTTCGCGAGGCGCTCGGTGACCTCGCGCAGCTCGCCGTCCCCCAGGTACCAGGCGGTGTGCACGGCGACCATGAGCATGCGCGCCGCCGCCAGCGGCTGCGTGTGCGCCGCGTCCGCCGCGGCGACCAGTCGGCGATGGGCGGAAAGCTGTTTGCCCGCACCGAATTCCGCGCGCCCCCGGATGAGGTCCAGCCGGGCCGCCAGCGCCGGATCGGCGGTCTGCGCCGCCGCCCGCCCCGCCAGCCGATCGGCCAGTTCGTAAAGGCCGGTCTCACCGGCTGTTTCGGCGGCCAGCACCAGCCGGTTCACCTTCGCCACCGGATCGGCGCTCAGCGCGGCCGCGCGTTCGTAGGCCGCCACCGCACCGTGATACCCGGTGCGCGCACGCGCGCGATCGGCGGTGGCCGCCAGCTCCCCGGCGATGTCCTCGTCCGGTCCGGTGGCGGCCGAAGCCCGATGCCAGGCCCGCAGATCCGCGTCCTCGGGCCGGTCCAGCGCCGCGGCCAGCGCACCGTGCGCGGCGAGCCGCTGGGCCAGCGGCGCGCCCTGGTAGACGGCCGAACGCAGCAGCGGATGCCGGAAGTCCAGGGTGCGGCCGTCGGTGTAGACCAGGCCGTCCTCCTCGGCGGGCTGCAGGTCGGCGAGCCCCGCACCCAGGCTCGCGGCCGCCCGCAGCAGCGGATCGAGTTCGCTCGACCCGGCCGCGGCGGCCAGCAGCAACAGGGTGCGAGTCGGGGCGGGCAGCCTGCTGACGCGGCCGTGGAAGGCGACCTGCAGACGCTGGCTCAGCGGCAGCGGATTCGGCCCGGCCCCCGCCGATTCGGCGGCCAGCACGGCGGGCAGTTCGCGCAGCGCGAGCGGATTGCCGCCCGCCTCGCTCAGCAGCCGGTAGCGCAGCGCGGGCGGCAGGTCCGGGTCGGCGGCGTCCACCAGGGCGGCCGCCGCGTCCTGCCGCAGCGCTCGCACCTCGAGTTCCGGCAGACCCGGCGCCGGGAAATCCGCGGCGCCCGCACGCGTCGCGAACACCACCGCGATCCCCTCGGCCTCCAGGCGGCGCGCGACGAACAGCAGGGTGTCCGCGGTCGCCCGATCGAGCCAGTGCGCGTCGTCGATCAGGACGAGCAGCGGCCCGTCCGCGGCTTCCTCGGCCAGCAGCGTGAGCACGGCCAGCCCGATGAGCAGCTGGTCACCGGCCTGCTGCTCGCCCAGGCCGAACGCGCCGAGCAGGGCCGCCCGCTGCCGTTCGGGCAGAGTCCGCACCAGTTCCATGCCCGGGCGCAGCAGCAGATGCAGTCCGGCGAACGGCAATTCGGCCTCGGATTCGATGCCCGCGCCGCGCACGCACGTAATACCCTGCGCGGCGGCGTAATCCAGCAGCGCCGTCTTGCCGATGCCGGCCTCGCCGCGCAACACCAGGACCCCGCTGCGACCGGCCCGCGCCGCGTCGAGCAATTCATCGATGCGGAGCTGTTCTGCCTGGCGTCCGTGGAGCATCCGTCCACCGTATCGGGGCAGGTGGCGGCCACCCGAGCAAAGGTCGGACTAATCGGACATTCGCGGTCGCGCCGGAGGGGTCCGCCGACCTAGGTAGTCGACCGCGAAAAGTACCTATGGATGACTGATTCGAGCGACCCCGCCCCCGCCATACCTTTGTTCCAGAGCGCGACACAGCGCAGAGACAACAAGGGAGACAGCAATGAACGACCTGGTCAGCCGCTACCTGGAGATCTGGAACACCACCGACGCCGCCGCCCGCGCGGCCGCCATCGACGGACTGTTCACCGAGCAGGTGCGCTACGTCGATCCGCTCATGGACGTCACCGGCCACGGCGCCCTGGACGCCGGCATCGCCGCCGTGCAGGCCCAGTTCCCCGGCATGGTGTTCCGCCTGGCGGGCCCGGTGGACGGCCACCACGAGCAGGTGCGCTTCACCTGGGAGCTGGGCCCGGCCGACGGTCCCGCCCTGGTCGTCGGCTTCGACGTCGCCACGCTCGAGCACGGCCGCATCAACGGCGTCTACGGCTTCCTGGACAAGGTCCCCGCCGCCGTCTAGTTCGCCCCCTCGCACGACGAAAACCCGCATCGAGAAAGAAGTTCCATCATGACCACCGCCGTCACCCCCACCTACCTGTCCACCCTGCTCGCCCGCGGCGACAAGCTGCTGCGCACCTCGCTCCGGCTGGACGCCGTGGTCACCGGCGCGAACGGCCTGGCCTACCTCGCCCTGGCGGTACCGCTGGAATCGCTGCTCGGCCTGGATCGTTCGCACAGCCTCGCCATCGGCGCGTTCCTCACCCTGTTCGGCCTGGCGGTCGCGGCGACCAGCGCGACCCGGTCGATCAATATGACCGCCGCCCGCACGGTCATGGCGCTGAACGCGGTCTGGGTCGTTGTCAGCCTCGCCACCGCGATCGAGGGCACCCTGGATCTCAACGTCGCGGGGACCGTCTGGACCCTCATGCAGGCCGTGACGGTCGGCGCCTTCGCCGCCCTGCAGTACCTGGGTCTGCGCAAAGCCCGGTGACCCCGGGTTGCGGACAGCGCCGGAGGCGCACCCGGCGCGGTGACCCGAAAATCCGTGCACACCGGCGAAAACATATACACGCCAACGACGATGGTCCCGGCCGAGCGGCCGGGACCATCGTCGTGCTGTCCGCCCGGCCCGCTAGGTCTGGCTCAGAAAGTTGGCGATATAGGTGCTCGCCATCTCCGGCAACCCGTTGTTCTGCCGCTCCGTCGCGGTGATCACGTCGTAATGCCGGTATCCCGGAATGAGTTTGGCGTTGGCCGGGAGCAGCCCGGCGTAGCCCGCGTTCTGCAGTGGCGAATCACCCGCGAGGAGGGTCAGATTGCGCACCCCGGCCGGGGTGCTCTGCCAGCGATCACCGTGCAGCAGGAAGCTCAGGATGCCGCCGTCGCGATTCTGCAGCTGCTTCAGTTCACCGTCGCGGCCCAGGCCCAAGGCGAAGACGGTGTCGGTGATGATCCGCAGCGGGGTGTACTGCTCGAAGAAGTCCGTCGGCTGCCAGCCCGGATTCATCGCGTGCGCGAACTCCCGGATATCGGTGACCTCGTGGTCACGATCGGTGAAGTTGCCGCGTGCCGGGTCGATGCCGTCGATGGTCGCGAACGGCACCTGATCGTAGTTCTTCCAGCCGCACAGCCGGTTGCGATCGGCCGGGGTGTAGTTCTGGCCGTAACCGACGCGCATCGGGATGACGAACAGGGTCGGGCCCAGAATCGGCACGGACGCAAGGCCGTTGGGCACCGGATAGGTCTTGCCCGCGGTCTGGCAGTCGTAGAAGCCGAGCCCGGCCTGCATGACGTATTCGGCGGAGTTCTGATCGAACATCATGCCCAGCATCGAGGTGTTGGTGAGCTGGTAGTCGCGCGGCAGGTTCTGGCCGGTGAACAGATCCAGGTAATCCCTACCGTACATCAGGCGCATCCACGGTTCGGTCCGCAGATCCGCGGGGACCAGCGACTTCAGATCACTGACCGCGTCCGGCTGCTGATCGGCGGCCATGGCGGCCAGCTGGTAGGCGTTCATCAGCTCACTGGCCGCGACCACCGGCAGCTGCGCCACGCTCAGGCCGTTCTTCAGCAGGAAGTCGACACCGTTCTCGAGCACCCCGCCCACCGCGGACATCAGCATGTCCAGTGGCGGAACGCCTTCGAAGCCCGCCGGATCGGTCATGGCGAAACCGTCCACCGGCACCGCGCCGCCCGCGCACAGGCTGTAGCCCGCGTCGTCGACGGTGGCCGGATTCCGGTCGAAATCCCAGGCCAGCATGGGCCCGACGAGGAACGCGCCGAGCGAGTGCCCGCCGCACGAGCTCTTGCGCCGATCGGCCGCGTCCGGCAGCAGATGCTCGATGACCACCCGCCAGTCGTCCATGGTCAGCGCCAGGCCGTACTCGCCGAGGTAGTTCAGATCCTGCGGTGTCTGATAGCGGTAGGTCTTCCCGTCCACCGGCTTGCCGCCGAAGTAGTAGTCCGCCGCGACGCGGTAGTCCCCCGCCCGCTGCGCGGCCGCCCAGCCGGTGTGGTCCTCGGCGCAGTTGGAGCGCCGGTCCAGCGCGATGTACTCGACGAACTTCCCGTTCGCGGCGGCCTTGCGAACCACCTGCGGCGCCTGCGGATTCAGGTTCGCCGCACCGGAGAAGGTGCCGGGCTGCATGGACAGCACCGCGTCCGCATCGCTCGTCTTCTCCGGTCCCTTCGTGGACCGGTACCGCACGAAGGAGATCCAGTCGCACGCCTCGGGATGAGCCATGGTCGAGTACGGACTCGGATAGTGCAGTCGCACATAGGTCGCCTCGACATCGTCGCCGAGCCCTGGATCACCGGTGATGGTGGTGACCGTGGAATCGTCCGCACCGCCGAGCGCCACGGGCTGGGCCGCGGAGATCGGCACGGTCAATCCGGTGACGACCAGTAATGCGCTGACGGCCAAGGGAATTCCCATGGACAGCCCGAGCCTGATCCGCCTGGTGAGCGACATCGCCCCCCGCTTTCGGTTCGCAGTGATGGTGGGTTCGCCTGTCATCGCAGGCCCTTCACGAATTCGGCCAGGGTCTGCGCGCTGGCGTCGGGCTTGCCGTCGTTCTGCACGCGGGCCGCGCCGATGGTGTCCACGTGGCTGTAACCCGGCAGGGTGACCACCTGCGCCGTGGGCGGCGGCGGGACCACCACGCCGGCGCCCTGCTGCACGAAACCGTCACCGGCGTAGGCGATGTACATGGGCTTGGTGCGCGCCATGTTGGCGTACCGCAGGTTGGTCATGTCGCCGCCGCGCGCGCCGCCGTAGCCCGCGCCGATATCGAGGAAGATCCGGGACGGGAAGTAGGTCTCCCAGTACGCGTAGGGTCCTCCGGTGCCGAGTTGCCGCGCCGCGTCGCGGATATCGGAGGACTCGTGGTTCGGGGCGGTGTACGGCACCCCGCGCACGTCGTCGTAGTTCCGCCAGGTGTAGAGCGCGGTCCGATCGGTCGGCCGCACCCGCGTCTGCGGGCCGGCGACGGCGCGCAGGAAGCCGCCCATGAGCGGAATCTGGGTGACCGAACCAGGAATCGGGAAGACCTTCTCGGTCACCGGCCCGCCGTCCAGCGCGCCGACACCCTGGTGGAACATGGCGAAGTTGCCCGAGTTGTTGTCGATGAACAGACCGAGCAGGGCCTCGTTGGTGAATCGGAAGTCGCGAATGTTCCCCGAACCGTCCGCGCCGTTGGTGGCGAAGCCCGCCACCGATCCGGAGAACATGTAGTCGAGGCTGAGCTCGAGATCCAGATCGCGCGGAAGATGCGCCAGCAGTTGGCTTTCGGACTTCGGATCCAGGTGCGCGGCCAGCCCGGCCAGGCGGTAGATCATGAAGGTGCGCGCGCCGATGACCGGCACCGAGGTCAGCGAACGCGGCAGCACCCCGACGTTGGCAACGGCCTTCACCACGTCATTGACCGGTCCGACAATGGCATCGGTGACGTCGCTGAAGAACGGGGTGTTCTGGATGGCCACCGGATCGGAGGTGATCATCGTGTCCTGCGCGGCGAAGGCGGCGCACTGGTTGTAACCCGCGTCGGCGGTGGTCGCCGGATTGCCGTCGAAATCCCAGTCCGAGAAGAATCCGGTGACGAGGCCGCCCAGGGAGATTCCGGTGCACACGTACTTCTGCCGGCGCACAGCCTGATCCGGGATCTCGAACAGCATCATCTCGTACTGGTCGCGAATGATGCGTTCCATGCCCATGGCATCGAGCACCGCGAGATCGTGTGATTCCTTGAACCCGCCGAAGACCTGACCGTCGATCGGCTTGCGATTGAAGTAGTAGTCGACCGCGTCGAGATAGTTGCCGGTGCGCAGCGCGTAGTCGAAGCCGAAGGTCTCGTCGAGGCAGGCGCTGCGCCGCGCCAGCGCCCAGAACTCGACGTGCTGTCCCAGTGCGCGCGCGGCGGCGACGGTATTGGCCGCGACGCTGTCGTTGTTGACCGCGCCGCCGATGGCGCCGGGCTGCTGGACGATCACGTTGTCGGCGTCCCCGGAATCGGCGGGCCCGTCCGCCGAGCGGTAGCGCAGGTACCCGGCGCGATCGCAGGCCGCCGGGTGCGGCGCGGCGTTCGCGGGCAGCGGCAGCGCGTAACTGACCTGGGAGACGACCACCCCGTCACGCGTCTCGAGCACGCGTTCCTGGCGGTCGACGGCACCGCTGACCGGGATCGGCTCCTGCGCGGTGGCGACGAACGCGGGCGACACCGCGCTCACCACCGCCGCGGTGACGGCCAGCGCGGCCGCGCGCCGCGCGTTCCCCCGGGCCGGACGACCCCGGCGGGTACTGACAACCGATGCCACGATCGGCCTCCTTCGCATGTGTCCCAGATGGAACGACAAGGCACGGTGCAACCGCTGACCTCGACGTCCGGCCCAGCACACCACCCGCGTTACCCAGGTCACCATTGGCAGATGCGAGAAATTTTCGATTGGCAGCAGTGCAAGTGCTCAACCGTCTGAGACATGACCTGGTCAGGCCACCGACAAGCATCGGTGAGGCCCCGCCGCATACCGGTCCACCGCCGCTCCGGGGCGGCGACCGGTGCGTTCAGGCGATCCGGCGGACCTCGTCCACCACCGGGCCGGTCACCGGCTTCGGCCCGGCGCCGCAACTGGCCTGCCGTGGAGCGTAGGAGACGGTGCGGGTGGTGACCAGCCAGGCGCGGCCGTCACGGTGTGTGACCGTGGCCGCGCCCGCGAAAGTGGCTGGGTCACCCGAGAATTCGCCCCCCTCCGGAGCCGGGCTCACCCGCAGTTGAGCAGCCACGCTCGCGGCGAGTTCGGCCGACCGCGCACCGAGATCGAGCCGCGGCGCGTCGTCGCCGGGCAGCAGCGCCGCATCGACATCGGCGGCGGACGCCGACGCGTCGTCCGCGAGGCGTTGTAGCACAGCCACTTCCGCCGCCTGCTCCACCGGGGAGTAGCAACTGCGCCCGCGCAACCCGGGCAGCGAGATCTCACCTCGATCGGCGGCCGCGAGCATCGCGGCGGCCGAATCCCCTTCCAGGCGACCGTAGGTCAGCCCGGTGGGCAGCAGCACCACCGCGGGGGCGAAGCGATGTCCGCCGGTGTGCGAGCACTCCCAGATCCGGCCGGGGTGAGCCGCGGCGAGGCCGGCGGCGATGGGGCGGCCGAGGCGCGCGCAGCACAGGTCGCGCTTGCCGTGGGAGCAGACCAGCACGAGCGGATCCGTCACGGCCGCGCCGATTCCCGGCGGCGGGCCGTTCACCAGGCCCAGGTCCAGATCGAAGAGCTGCTTCAGATCGGTGATCTCGAACCGCTCGCACCAGGAACCCTCGGGGCGGGAGCTCGCGAGCAGAACCGTTCGCACACCGGCGAATTCATGGCGACCCGGCCGCCGGATGAGAGTCGGTCGCACCCGCGCGGCTTTGGTGCGCGCGGCGAGTTCGGCGGTGATCTCCGTACCGAGTACCTCGTCGCCGATGACATCGCGGCCCCACGCGCCGGGCTGTTCGACGCACAGCCAGCCGGTGACGCGGGTGGCCGTGCCGGGCAGCGGCACCTCCAGGGCAGCGGTCGAACAGGGCAGACCCTCGAACCGGTTCGGCGAACTCGCGGGCGGGCGCGATAGGTCCCCGGGTGAACTCACAGCGGCTGCCCGGCGGCGAGCTTGCGGATGAGTTGTTCGAGCCTGCGTGCGCGGGTCTCCGGGCGCACCGCGCTGCCCAGGTGATAGCCGACGGTGACGCGGGCCTGGGCGGGCAGGGTGTCGAAGAAGGCCGCCGCCTCCGGGTTGGCGTCGAGGGCGGCTTGGAAATCCTGCGGCAGGTCGCCCTCACGGCCGTACGCGGTGTCCCAGCGTCCGTCCGCCCTGGCGCGGTCGATCTCGGCCTGCCCGGCGGGGTGCATGAGCCCCTGCTCGATCAGTTCGCCGGCGATCCCCACATTGCGCTGCGACCACGGGCTGCGCCGGCGGCGCGGGGTGAAACCGCGCAGATGGAAGTCCGTGTCGTCCGCGCGCCGGGCCTGCCCGTCGATCCAGCCGAAGCACAGGGCTTGCCGCAACGCGCCGTCGTAGTCGAGGGAGAGGTGCCCCGTCCCCTTCTTCGCGAATTTCACCCAGATGCCGTCGACCGCGGCGTGGTTGGCCGCCAGCCACTCCCGGAACGACCGCTCATCGGGAAAGAACAGCGTAGGACGCTCGAGTGCGGACACCGGTTCACTGTAGATACCGGCCGGGGCGGTCCGTCGAGTACCCGACGGTATGGGAACGGTGGAAGGGGCCGCGCTCAGTGCCCGAGGAACGGCAGCACGGCCGACTCGAACTCCGCGTACCGATCGCGATGGATGCTGTGCCCGCAGGACAGCGCCCGCACCGTGAAATCGGGCACCGCCGCGCGCATGAGCTCGAGCTTCGCGAGATCCACCATGCCGCCCGGCCCGCCCCGCAGGAACAGGGTGGGCGCGCTGATCCCCGCCAGCCCCTCCCACCATTCCGGATAGGGCTTGCGGAACTGTTCCAGCGCCGTGCCCGTCATGGACCGATCGAAGGCGAGCACCGCGCGCGGATGCCGGATCGCGCTGCTGGTGGCATGCCACAGCTCCGGAATCGACGGCAGTCGCCGCGTGAAGGTCACCTGCTCGTCACCCGACCGCAGCGGCAGCGGCTGTTCCTCGATCACCAAGCGCCGCACCAGCTCCGGGCGTTCCATGGCGACCCAGGACACCGCGTAGCCGCCGAGCGAATGGCCGACCAGATCGACCCGCTCCACCCCGAGCCGCTCCACCAGCCGCAGCACGTCCGCACCGAACTCCGGGAACAGATACGAGCCCGCGTGCGCGCTCCGCCCGTGCCCGCGCAGATCCGGAATGATCACGCGCCGCCCACGGCGCACCAGCTGCCCGGCGAACCTGTCCCAGGTGTGCCCGTCCCCACCCATCCCGTGCACCAGCACGACCGGCGCGGAGCCGGTGTTTCCCGCGGCCCCCGAATCCCGATAGGCGATCGACACGTCACCCGCCATGACCCTGCTGATCGTCTCCACGAGAAACCAGCGTACGGACCACTCCCGGACGCCCGCCGCCGGTTGTGGCAAGTACCACCTGGTCCCGGCGGTACCGATGCCGGACCGAGGCGGCGGCCACTCGTCCGGGGCGCTGTCACCGGGCAGCCGGGTGTTCGAGGGGACTCGCTCAGGGCGTCAACACGAGACGGCCGCGCAGACCGCGCGCGCCGAGCCGATCGTGCGCCTCGGCGGCTCGTTCCAGGGGCAGCGTCCCGGCCACCCGCAGGGTGAGGCGCGCGGCGGCCAACCCCGCCAGCGCGGGACCGTCGGCGCTGATCCACTGCCGGTGAACGGTGATGCCGCGCAAGGGAATAGGAGGGTCCCCACCCATCACGGTGACGAAAGCACCGCGGGTGCGGACCGCCGCCATGGCGCGGATCCCACCGCCGGAGGTGTCCAGGGCCGCGTCGACGCCGCCGGGCACGAGCCCCCGTACCCGTTCCGCCAGATCGGGGGTCGCGCGGTCGATGAACCACTCCGCGCCCAGCCCGCGCACGAACGGCTCGTCCGCCGCGCCGGCGTACGCGGCCACGCGCAGACCGCGGCGCACCGCCAGCTCGACGGCGAAGCCGCCGACAGCGCCCGCCGCGCCGGTCACGAGCAGCGTGCCGCCGGGTGCGAGGCCGAGCAGGTCCAGAGACTGCAGGGCGGTCAGCCCGTTCAGCGGCAGGGTGGCCGCGGCGACGGCCGGAACGCCGGCCGGCGCGGACGCCACCGCAGTCGCGTCCAGGGCGATGTAGTCGGCGTACGCGCCCGCCGCGGCATCGAGCAGATCGCGCAGCCCGATCACGCGCTCGCCCACCGCGAACCCGCGCGTCCCCGGGCCGAGCCGCTCGACCACACCGGCCACGTCCCAGCCGATGCCGGTGATCGCCCGGGGCGCCATCAGTCCCGCCGCCGCCAGCGCGCCCGACCGGGTCGCCACGTCGACCGGATTGACGGTGGCCGCTTCCACCCTGATCAGGACCTGTCCGGGACCGGGCTCCGGAATCGCCGCCTCGATGAGCTCGAGGACATCGGCGTCCCCGTAGCCGCGGGCGATCACCGCGCGCATCACCTTGTTCGTCGTCATGTGCACCAGTTTCAGAGTGCTACTCTCCGAAAGGAAGTGGGCACTTTCGGGTGCGTAGGGAACCGTGAGGAGCGCCTGTGCCGACCCGCACCGCCGCGCAGCAGCGCGCTGACGCCGGCGTCGCCTACGACGCCTATCTGGCCGAATGCCCGGCCCGCCACCTGCTGGACCGGATCGCGGACAAATGGGTGAGCCTGGCGATCACCGCGCTGGCCGACGGCCCGCAGCGCTACGGCGAGCTGCGCCGCCGCCTGGCCAGCGTCAGCCAGAAGATGCTCACCCAGACCCTGCGCAACCTCGAACGCGACGGCCTGGTCACGCGCACGGTGACCCCCTCGGTCCCGGTCCGCGTCGACTATGAACTGACCGACCTCGGCCGCTCACTGCTACCGGTGATGCACGCGATCAAGTCCTGGGCCGAACTACACATGGACGAGGTCCACACCGCCCGCACCCGGTACGACACCGATCGGCCCTGATCGCCGCGGCATCGCATCCGGCCGCGCCGCGATCGTGCCGCGCGCCGACCCGGACCCACGCCGGACAGGTCGCCGCACGCTCACGCGCCCGGTCGCCGCGGGCTGGTACGCCGGCGACGACCTGTGAGATTCGGTGTACGACACCCCGCTGCGGCCGGCACCCGGCGCCCGCCGCTTCGATCCTTCCCCGGTGTGGCCGGCCTGGATCGGGCAGCTGCCCACGCTGGGACGCGGCGGTCACCGGCTTCGATCGCGCGCTGCCCCGGGCCGATATCTCTCCTGAGTTTCTCTCGCGCACAATCTCTTTCGCGGCCGCGGCACGCCGCCCGGACACCGCGCCGGAGTCACTCGTACAGCCCTTCCACGTGCCAGACCCCGTCGTAGCCGAGCAGGAGCAGAGCCCGCTTGTCCTCGTCGAGCAGGACCTGGGCGCGGGCCGCGGGCGGGTGGTCGGGGTGGTGGACCCACCAGCGGTCGTCCAGGGGCCACGGCCCGGCCCAGCCGGTGAGGGACCAGGTGCGGCTGCCCCAGTGCAGGACGGCGGGATCGGCGGTGAACAGGCCGCGGTCGGTCACCCAGACGGGGGCGCCGTCCGCGGACTCCAGGCGGATCTCGGGGCGGGTCGCCCAGACCACGGTGGGCGCGGGTTCGGGCAGGCGGCCGGGCCAGGGTTGCGCCGGATCGGCGGCGGGGACGGGTTCGTCACCCAGGTTGACCATGGTGATGCGCTCGCCGGGGCCGCGACCACCGCTGAGCACGCCCATGCGGACGGCGTCCCCGCCGAGCAGACCCTGCACGCGGATCAGGGCGCGGCGCGCGCGCTCCTCGTCCTCGCCGACCCCGCCCCACAGCCCGAGCTGCAACGCTCCGGCGGCGACCACCTCGATGGGCTCCAGGCGCAACAGCACGATCGGATCGGGCGTCTCGTCCCAGATCTCGGCGTCGTCGATCGGGAACGCCGTCGATCCGGCGGCCGATGCCGGCGCTGTTCCCTCGGCAGGCAACGACACCCGGCCGTTGCTCGAGGAGAGCGCCGGCCGTTTCCGCGAAGACGGCCGGCCCGGAGCCGAGGACGCTGCCGCCGCGTTCTGCGCGGCCGCCCGCTCCGCGCGCAGCCGCCGCGCGCGATCCAGGGTGCGGCGGGTGAGCCAGCCGTCCAGCTGCCAGCGCACACGGTCGGCGGTGCTGTCCGGGGTGAGGGGTTCGGCGCAGCGCCAGATGCGGGAAAGCTGTTCGCCGGACTCGGTTTCCGCGTAGATGGACAGGCGGGTGCAGGCCGAGGACGCGGCGGCGAGCGCCTCGTGCAGACGGGTCGCGAGCAGGCGGCCGGCGAAGGCGGCGGCGTCGATCCGTTCGATAGGCGGCTCACAGCGGTAGTCCACGGTCAGGTCGGGCGCGGGGGTCTGGGCCGACGGCGGGCGCTCGGGTTCCGCACGCGCACAACGATGTGCCGTGATGGCATCGCGGCCGAAGCGCGAGGACACCTCCACGGGCGTGAGAGCGGCGAAATCACCGATCCTGCGTAAACCCAAGCGGTGCAGCAGATCCACCAGCTCGGCGCGTTCGGGCGCGGCCAGCGCGGGTTCCACCGACAGCTCCGAGACCGGCAGCGGCGCAAGGAATTCCGCACCCCCGCCCACGGGCACGATCACACCCCGGCGCGCGGCCAGCACCGCCGTGGACAGCTCGTCGGCGATGCCGATCTGACATTCCGCCCCGGCCGCCGCCACCGCGTCCACGAGCCGCTCGGCCGCCGCCTCCTCCGAACCGAAGAACCGTGCCGCACCGCGCGCAGCCAGAATCAGCAGCCCCGGCCGCAGCACCTCCACGCCCGGCACCGTCGCGTCCACGGCCGCCACCACCGTCTCGAACAGCCGCGCGTCCCGATCCGGATCATCCTGTGCCACCAGCAGATCCGGGCAGCGACCCTGCGCCTCGCGCCGGCGCAGCCCGCGCCGGATCCCCTCGGACCGCGCCACCGCCGAGCACGCGACGACCCGGTTCGCGGCGAACACCGCCACCGCCCGCGTCACCGGCGCACCGGCTTCGGCCGCCGCGGCGACCGCGGGCCAGTCCTGGCACCACACCGCCAGGACTCGCGACCGCCGCGCCGTCACGGCCGGCGCCGCTCGGGCGGGGCGTATCCGGTGATACGAAAAGCCGCGCACCGCAGCACGATCGGGACCGACCGGTCCGACCGTGCCGTGTCGAGGCCGCTATACCGCGGCACGACCCACGCCACCGTCAGGAAACGGCATGCCGGACCACGCTCGGGGTCGCGGCGTCCGGCGCGCCGGATGCCGTATCGCTCACCGGATTCGTATCCACCCACTCCACGCGCCCGTTGCTCGGGCACAGGGCCAGATACCCCTGCCGGGCCCGGTCCGAACGCCCGTGCACCGAGACGTTCAGCCGCACCGTGCGCAGTCGCCCGCACCCGCGCCCCAGCCCGCCGTAGCCGGCGACGTGGGTGTCGATGCGCAGCGCCGGACCCGCCCACGATCCGCCCGTCACCACCAGCGTGGACCCCTTGCTCCGCGCCCGCGCGGCGAGCACCCGGGTGCGCGAGATGGGCACCGACGCCCCGTTCAGCCCGAGAACCACCAAATCGAGGCCATCCAGCAAAACAGAAGCAACCTCCAGCGGGTCGGATCCGGGATCGGTGACGACGGCCAAACGGTCCAGTCGCGCACCCATTTCGGCCGCCGCCAGCAAGCCGAGCCGCGGCAACCCGACCACCGCGGCATGGCCGCCGGACCCGGTGACCGCGGCCAGCAAACCCGAAAGCAGCGAACTCGCGCCCGTATAGGCGACCACCGAACCCTTGGCCAAACCGCCTTCGGGCAAAAGACTTTCGAGCGCGGACGGCACCGGCAGCGCTTCCCGCCGCACCTGTTCGGCCAGCCGCCGCGCACCTTCGCCCCCGCCGCCCGCGGGCGCCGCCACCGGCGTCGCCACCGCCGCGACCAGCCGCCCGTTCCCGGCGGGCGCCGAAAAACCCACCGCCAACTGTGACGATTCACCCCGCACCGGCATCCGCGCCGCCGCACCCGCACCGCGCGCCGGAATGGCCGCCATCCGTCGCCGCAGCTCCGCCAGCTGCGCCTGCTTCGCGTCCTCCGCCGAATCCATCTAACGACCACCTCTCCCAACGATGGGGGACCCATAACTCCCGGGAGCTCGCACGAAACCGCGCTCCCGAACCACCACGGGTCCGAGCCGGATAGTCAGCACCGATTCAGCAACCAAGAATACTCGAACATACGTTCTATTCATGCACAGTAGAACTCGAGCCCCGACGCGCGTCAAGAGGACAGTGGCGCAAACCTCGAGCGCGAGGGTGCCGCAAACCACGAGTTTCGAACCAGGCCAGTCAGGATGGTTTTCCGCTACCCTGCACCCGTGACCGAACGCCCCCGTCCCATCGTCGGCCCCGACTACCTGGTCGCCGGCCGCTACCGTCTCCAGTCGAAGCTCGGCGGCGGTGGTATGGGCGCCGTGTGGCTGGCGACCGACCGCCTGCTGCACCGCGATGTGGCCATCAAACAGGTGCTCACAACCTCCGGCCTCGACGAGGACGAGGCCCGTGAGGTACGCCAGCGCATCATGCACGAGGGCCGGGTGGCCGCCAAGCTCTCGCACGAGCACGCCATCGCCGTGTACGACGTCGTCCTCGAGGCCGGTGAACCCTGGCTGATCATGGAGTACCTGCCCTCGCGCAGCGTCGCCAAGGCGCTCTCGCTCGCGGACACCCTCTCCCCCATCGAGGTCGCGCAGATCGGCGCGCAGGTCGCCGACGCGCTGGCCGCCGCGCACGCCGCGGGCATCGTGCACCGCGACATCAAGCCCGGCAACATCCTGGTCGCCGATCGCGGTGACGAGGTCGGCATGGTCAAGCTCAGCGACTTCGGCATCTCCAGCGGCGCGGGCGACGCCGAGGACGTCGGCGACGTCATCACCGGCACCCCCGCCTATCTGCCGCCGGAGGTGGCGCGTGGCATCCAGCCCAGTGCTGCCAGCGACGTATTCTCGCTCGGCGCAACGCTGTACACCGCGATCGAGGGCCAGCCGCCCTACGGTTTCGACGACGACAGCGGGGTGATCGTGGAGCGCGCCGCCATGGCGCAGATCATTCCGCCCACCCGCAGCGGCCCGCTCACCAACGTGCTGCTGCACATGATGGAGCCCGCACCCCAGCGCCGCCCCACCATGACCGAGGCCCGCAACGAAATCCTCACCGCCGCATTCGGTCCCGGCACCGCGCCCTACATCCTCGGCGCGCCCGTGCGCACCGAGGACGGCACCATCCCGGCCTGGGCGGCCCGCAATTCCGCCGCCGGCCTGCGCAGCCCGAACTCCACCCCGCTGCCGCGCCCGCAGCGCCAGCAGGCCGCCGCGCCCGCGGCCGCACCGCAACAGCAGTCGAAGGGTTTCGACCTGGCCAAGTTCGGCCCCAACGCGGGCCCGCTCGCGGTGGCGGTCGGCCTGCTCATCGGCCTCCTGATCATCATCGTGATCCTGGTGGCGCTGTAGGACTGTCGCGTTGCGAATTTCAATCGATGCGGCGGCGGTGCGCCCAGCGCGTCAGCGCATTGCGGTTGGACTGCTGCGTTTTTCGCAGCACGTTCGAGGCGTGGGTCTCCACCGTCTTCACCGAGATGAACAGGGATTCAGCGATCTCGCGGTAGGTGTAGCCGCGCGCGAGCAGGCGCAGCACCTCCAGTTCACGCGGGGTCAGCGAATCGAGCTCGGGATCCAGCGGCGGCTCGGGCACCGGTGATTTGCCGGTGAACGAATCCAGGACGAACCCGGCCAGGCGCGGACTGAACACCGCGTCCCCGCCCGCCACCCGGCGAATGCCGTCGGCCAGTTCCGGCCCCGAAATGGTCTTGGTGACATAGCCGCGGGCGCCCGCGCGGATCACCGCGATCACATCCTCGGCCGCGTCGGAAACACTGAGCGCCAAGCACACCGGGCCCGCCTCCACCCCCGCCAGCACCGCGACGCCACCGCCGTCGGGCATGTGCACATCGAGCAGCACCACATCGGGCGTGGTCGCCTTGATCCCGGCGATGGCCTCGGCCACCCCACCGGCCTCGCCGATCACCTCCATATCGGATTCCCGGCTCAGCTCGGCCCGCACCCCGGACCGGAACACGGCGTGATCGTCGACCAGAAAAACCCGGACACTCACCGATATCTCCTCAGCATTTTCGGCCTTCGCTTCGCTGCGGCAGGGTTCGTGGCCCTTCGGGCCCGATTCTTCCCTCCCTCCGCTCCTCCGCTTCGCTCCCCCGCTCCACTCAGTCCAGAACCGGGCGGGCCACGAACACGGTGGTTACATCTTTCACCAGATCATGCACTTCCAGGGAACATGCGCTTCCAGGGATCAGGCACTTCCCCTGGGTCCATCATCATTTTCTTCGGACGTGCTCTCGGGGGGTTGCACCACCACGATCCGTTCGTCCGCACCGTCCTTGCGCGGCATGATGATTCGGACCTCGGTCCCGCGCCCGGGCGCGGACACGATCTCCACATGCCCACCGCGCCTTTCGATCCGGGCGCGAATGGAGCGGGTCAGCCCGTGCCGGTCGGCCTCGACCGCGTCCACGTCGAAACCCTTACCGCGATCGCGCACGAACACGCTGACCTGATGCGGTTCGGCCTCGGCGAACAGGTCGATGGCGGGCACCTCCGCGTGTTTGGCGGCGTTCACCAGGGCCTCGCGGGCCGCGCCCAGCACGGCGGTGAAGTTCTCCTTGGGCAGGCCGACCCCGCTGTCGTCCACGTCCATCGACACATCGCCGACGGTCACCGGCGTGACCTTCACCCCGTGCTGATCCTCCACCTCGCCCGCGATGGTGCGCAGCGCCGCGGCCAGACTCGACTGCGCCGGGCCGGTGTCGTCGAACAGCCACTTGCGCAGTTCGCGTTCCTGGCTGCGCGCCAGCCGCACCACCTCCTGCGGATCCCCGGCCTGCCGCTGGATCAGGGCCAGGGTCTGCAGCACCGAATCGTGCAGGTGCGAAGCGATCTCCTCGCGCTCCTCGTTGCGAATGCGCGCCGCGCGTTCATCATTGAGCGCGCGCACCATGCGCAGCCACAGCGGCACCGTGAGCAGCCCGGCCCCGACCAGGGTGACCGCCACCGCCAGCAGCGCCGACCCCAGCGAACTCAGATTGATGCGGGCCAGCACCACCACGCCGAGCCCGACCACGATGAGCGTCGCACCGCCGACGATGCGCGCCCAGGTGATCACCGTCGGCGAGGCGGGCAGGCCGATGACCGACCGCGGTCCCTCGGCGTCGAATTCGCGCCACACCAGCGCCGCACCGATGGCGACCGCCAGGATCGGGCCGATCACCTGGGCGGCCGTGCCGTTGAGCACCCAGGCCATGGCCACCGCGAGCGACAGGCCCAGCAGCGCGAGCCCGATCGCCTGCCGCCGTTCCGCGGGCGTGGGCGGAGTTTCGTCCGTGCCGCCCGGGGTGAAGATCCACAGCAGCCCGTAGACCACCACCCCGGCCCCGGCCAGCGCGGACAGCAGCACGAAGGCCATCCGCACCTTGAACACGTCGACCTCGAGATGGTCGGCGAGCCCGCCCGCCACCCCGCCGACCACCCGGCCCCCGGATCGCCGCAGCAGCCGCGGCGCGTACACGCCCGGACGCGGGGTCTCCGCCAACCCGCGGGCAGGGTCGAACAGGGGTGCGGACGGATACATGCTTCGATCCTGGCACGGCATGCCGACGCCCGGCATCGGGAAACACCCCGATTCCATCCCTGAGGATGATCATCCGCAAGTCGCGAACGGTGAACCGGATCGGCGGTCACACGCGGGGGCCGGCGGGATCGCCGACGACCCGCCCGTATCCCCGCGGGCTTCCAGTGTTCCGGACCCGCACCCCGCCACGCTGGGCCGATGGCCGCCGAACCCGCGACCGCAGGCGAGCCATCCCGGGGCTCGGATCGGCGACCCACGACACCTCCGGCAACGGATCCGGCCGGCAGGGGGCGACAGAACACCCGATGCCGCAGGCGATCCCGCCCGCAGGCAACAGCCGCACCGGCACCCGCACCCCCAACACCACGCCGCGCCTAGACCCCCGCGGTGGCGCGTCCCCGCATCCCCTTACCCGCGCGCACCCGCCGAAGAGTGTTGCGCCAGGCCACTTTCGTCGCCGCGACCGCCTCCGAGCCGATGTCCCGGGGCGCGAGCATGCGCTTACCGACCGTGGCGACCCGCGCCTTGGTCTTGCCCGACGCCTTGTCGAAATGCCCGGAATCGAACGGCGGCTGCGGGTCGTATTCGATAGCCAGCTGAATCGCCTCGGCGGTCTCACGGCCGTCGATCTCCGCGGCCAGCCACAGTGCGAAGTCGATGCCCGCCGAGACCCCCGCCGCGGTGACGACCTTCCCCTCGCGCACGATCCGATCGCTGCCGCGCGGGGTGACGCCCAGCGTGCGCAGCATCGGCAGCACCGACCAGTGACTCGTCGCGGACAGCCCGTCCAGCACCCCGGCCGCGGCCAGGATCACCGAACCGCTGCACACCGAGGTGGTCCAGCTGCTGGTGGCGTGCACCTGCCGCAGCCAGGCCAGCAGCTTCTCGTCGGCGGCGGTGTTCATGGTGGCCGCCGCCGAGCCCCCGATCAGCACCACATCCGGTGCGGGCGTCTCCTCGAACGAATGCGTCGCGCCCAGCACCAGGACACCGCTGTCGGTGACGATCGGACCGGGTTCGTGCCAGACGAACCGAATCTCGGTGTCGTCGAGCGCCCGCAGGATTTCATACGGCCCGACCACATCCAGGGCGGTCATCCCCGGGTAGAGAACGATGGCGATCTGCACGGTGCTTCCTATCTCTCGGTCTTACCGGCCACCCCTCCATGGTCCGATCGCCACGACCTTGGCGTCCAGGACACAAGTATTGCGATTCCGGCCAGGTCTGTTCGGCTCGATATGCAATACCCGTGTCGTTGACGCCATACGCGCGGCGCGGGCACCATGAGCTCGTGCCCACCGAACCGCGACTCGTCCAGCTGGCGGTGTTCGAAGGCTTCCAGCTGCTCGACCTCGCCGGACCCGCCGATGTCTTCCACGCCGCCGCCCTGCTCGGCGGGGGCGAACCGCGGTATCGCATCGAGGTGGTGTCCGCCGAGCCCGGTCCGGTCCGCGCGTTCAACGGCATCGAGGTCCAGGCCGTCCGCGCGATCGGCGACAGCCCCGGCCCGGTGGACACCCTGCTGGTCGCGGGCGGCCTGACCTTCGGCGAAGCCGGCCGGAACCAGAGCCTGATCGAGGGCATCCGCCGCGCCGCGCCCCGCGCCCGCCGGGTCGGGGCCATCTGCACCGGCGCGTTCCTGCTCGCCGAGGCGGGCCTGCTGCGCGGGCGGACGGTGACCACGCACTGGTCGAGCAGCATCGGCCTGATCGAGCGCTACCCCGATATCCGGGTCGATCCGGACCGAATCTATGTGCGCGACGGCAAGATCTGGACCTCGGCCGGGGTGACCGCGGGCATCGATCTGGCCATCGCGCTGGTCGCCGAGGACCACGGCCCCGATCTCGCCCGCGAGGTCTCGCGCTGGCTGGTGGTCTATCTGCACCGCCCGGGTGGGCAGAGTCAGTTCAGCGCGCCGGTGGCCGCCGGTCCGCCGCGCCTGCAACCGCTGCGCGCGCTGCAGGGCTGGATCGAGGAGAACCTGGCAGCGGATCTGTCCCTGGAAGCCCTTGCCCGCCAGGCCGATATGAGCACCCGCAACTTCTCCCGGGTCTTCGCCGCCGAGTTCGGCACCACACCCGCCCGCTACGTGGAGACGGCCCGGGTGACCGCGGCCCGGCGGCTGCTGGAAACCAGCGACCAGCCCCTCGATCGGGTCGCGCTCGCGGTCGGGCTGCGCCGGCCCGAGACCCTCTACCGCAGCTTCCAGCGCCTGCTCGGGGTGGCGCCCGGCGAGTACCGCGAACGCTTCGCCCGGCCGCGCCCGGCCGTCCTGCTCGACCCCGCTTGACCGCCCCTGGCGCACAGCCGATTTCGGGATTCCGCGAGGACCACCCCGCCGATTCCTGTCCGGTCCGGACAGGATCCACGCCCCGGACCGGTACCCGGATGACCGGACCGGACAACCGGTTACATCCCTTCTGAGCTGCGTTTTCGATTCTCCCCCAACGCTATCCGGCTCGTCCGGAGCACACCGGAATCCCTACGTTGTGTTCAGGACGAACGAGCCGCACGGAATCGCTTCCACGGCGGCCCGCAGTCCCGCACCGGGTCCGGTCCGAAGGGGGGTCCGGACCCGGTGCGCACCACCTCGCGACCGTCCTACCGACGGCGCGACAAGGTTCGGGGAGGAACCAGCACATGTTTTCCAAGACCGCTATCGTCGCCGCTTTCACCGCACTCGGCGCAGCCTTCGGAATGCCGGACTCGGCGCTGGCCTACGCCGGCCCGATGGCCCCGCACGAGAAGGTGCTCGAAGCCCCCGGGGGGATGATCACCACCGTCGGCTCGATGAACACCGCGTTCCGGCCGGTGGCGCCGATGAACGGGATGCCGACCGATCGGGAGGTGTACCTGGACAACACCGCCTACGGCCGAATCGACGGCGGCACCGGCAAACTCAGCACCGGCTTCTTCGTGGGCTGCGCGGTCGATCTCGACGTGACGTTCGACATCAACGGCAAGGTCGGGATCGACATCGCGGCCTCGGCGGGCGTCAACGCCGACCTGTTCGGCGTCACGCCCTCGGCCGGGGTGACCATCACCCCGAGCATCGGGGCGGGCATCGGCTTCGATCTGGGCATCACCGCCGGCAAGATCCAGAAGATCGACACCGGGACCAAGGAGCTGTCCGGCCCGGACACCGGCTACATCGTCAACCGTGACTATCGGCTGGCGGTCACCGGGTGCGGCGGCCAGCTGACCATCAAGCCGTTCGTCATCATCGAGGCCACCTCGCCGACGACCAACGCCGCCGACTGGGTCATCGGCGATCCGATCATCTTGTGAGACGGGTAAATTGGCGGGGTGCGTGGGGGAACGAATCGAACAGCGGATCGACAGTGGTGACGGGAGAATCGGTCACCGCGGAGCAGATTCGTTCCCCACGAGCGCTTTTCGCTCACCGCTTCACCGAACTGTATGAGGCCGCGGGTAATCCGACACTGCGCCGGGTCGCCGCCGCCGCGGAGACCCGGATGCGCGCTGCCGCGGGCGCCCGCCCCGGCGGCGCGTCCGCGCAGCGCATCAGCGACTGGAAGGCGGGCCGCAACGTCCCGGCCCGCTTCGAGTCCCTGCTCCCGGTCGTGCTCACCCTCGTCGACCTGGCCCGCAAAGCCGGCCACCCGCTCACCCGCGAACTCGCCGAACCCCGGGAATGGCAGCGCCTCTGGCAGTCCGCCACCACCTGGAATCCCGAAGCCGACACCGAGTCGGCCTGCCCGTACCCGGGCCTGACCTCGTACCGCAGCGATGACAGCGCCCTGTTCTTCGGCCGCACCCGCGCCACCACCGAACTCACCGACCTGGTCCGCACGACCACCGGCATCATCGCCGTGATCGGCGCCTCGGGCGCGGGCAAGTCCTCACTGCTGGCGGCGGGCCTGACCCCGGCGCTACCGGACTGGGAAACAACGACTTTCACCCCGGGCGCGGATCCGTCGGCGGCGCTGCTCGCGGCCCTGGGCTCGACCGGCGTCGCCGCGGCGCGGGCAGCGCTGACGCCGCGTGCCGACGGCGCCCGCCGGCTGCTCATCGTCGACCAGTTCGAGGAACTGTTCACCACCTGCGCCGATGAGCATGCGCGCGAGGACTTCCTGACCGTGCTGCGCGACTGTGCCACGCGGGCGGACGATCCCGTCGCCGTCGTGGTGGCCCTGCGCGCCGACTTCTACGCCCACTGCCTCAACCACCTGATCCTGCAGGACGCGCTGGAACACCGGAGCTACCTGCTCGGCCCGATGCGCTTGGACGAACTGGCCCAGGCGATTTCGGGCCCCGCCCGCGTGGTCGGCCTGGAACTCGAACCCGGCCTCGAAGAGCTCGTGATCACCGAACTCTGCGGCGCGGGCGACCATCACGGCCGCCGCAGCTACGACCCGGGCGCCCTCCCGCTGCTCTCGCACGTCATGGCCGCCACCTGGCAGCACCGCGAGGGCCGCCGCCTCACCGGCACCGGCTACCGCACCGCCGGCGGCGTGGTCGGCTCGGTCACCGAAACCGCCGAACAGGCCTGGAACGAGCTCTCGCCCGCCCAGCAGAACGCGGCCCGCGACATCCTGCTCGGCCTGGTCACCGTCGGCCAGGACGCCCGCGACACCCGCCGCCCCGCCGACCGCACCGACCTCCTGCGCCGCGTCACCGACACCGAAGCCGCCACCGCCGCACTGGAACTCCTGTCCCGGACCCGCCTGATCACCCTCGACGCCGAAGCGGTGACCCTCACCCACGAGATAGTCCTGACCGCCTGGCCCCGCCTCCGCGAATGGATCAACGAGGACCGCGTCGGCTACCTGGTCCGCCAGCGCCTGGAAACCGACGCCGCCGAATGGGCGGCCCAGGACAGGGATCCGTCGCTGCTGTACCGGGGAACGCGCCTGCAGAACGCGGCGGACAACGTGGACCCGCCCCCGGTAGGGCCCCTGGCCCGCGAGTTCCTCACCGCCGCAACGGCGTCCCGTGACCACACCCGCCGCCGCTCCACCCGCTCCAAGGCGATCCTCGCGATACTCGGGGTGGCCCTGCTGGTTCTGGGCTTCGCCGCCTACACCCAAACGCGCCTGGTCGATCAGCAACGTGCGGACAAGAACTTCGCCGACGTTCTGGCGGAGGCCGATCGCATTCGTGAGACGGATTCCTCGGTGGCCGCACAACTCGACCTCATCGCCTGGCGGATGCGCCCCGGCGATCAGCGAGTCCGCTCCCGGCTCCTGCAAACACAGAACACTCCGCTGGTGACCACCATCGCCGCACACGCCGAAGGCATCAGCCGGATGGTGCGGCGCTCGCGGGATGGGGTGCTGGCCACCCTCGGCTACGACGGCAGTCTCCGGCTGTGGGACACCACCGACGCGCAGCACCCACGCTCGCTCGGCGGCCAACTCGACGACATCGGCACCGTGGCATTCAGTCCGGACGGCAGAACCATGGCCACCACCGGCTGGAGCAGATCTCCGCAACTGGCCATCCTGTGGGATGTCACCGTCCCGTCGGCGCCGCAACGGATCGGCGTCCTTCCCGACATCAACGACGTCGGGTTCTCCCGCCTCGAGTTCACGCCGGACAGCGGCACCCTGGTGACGATGAGCCGGAGCCACCTCATGCTGTGGGATGTCCGCAACCCGGCAGCACCGGTCCCGGGTCCCGCACGGCGACTCCGCGCGGACGACTCGAACGCGGGCATCGGGGAACTGCGCATCTCACCGAACGGGCAACTGCTGGCCTTGATTTCGATCGATGCGCTGCTGGAATCCCATACGGTGCAGCTGTGGGATCTCGGCGATCCCGCCGGCCCGGTACTGCGGAACTCGGCGCTCGGCGGCCCGATCGCCTCCGCCCGGGGACTCGACTTCAGCCCCGACGGCACGATTCTCGCCTTCGGCAGCGGCGACGGCTCCATGCGAGAGGTCGGCAGCAATGACTCCGAAGTACATCTGTGGGACGTCAGCGACCCGTCGCGAGCACGCGAATTCAGCACCTTCGACGCCGGCTTCAGCGGCCTCGCCGCACTCGACTTCGCCCCAGAGGGCAGGGTGCTCGCGGTGGGCGGCATGCAGGGCGGCGGCCTGTGGAACCTGGCCGAGCCCGCCTATCCCATCCGGATGCTCGGCGGGCTGCCTGCGCTACCCTCCCTCTGCCGCTTCACCGCGCGATCCATGCCCTGCCCGGGCGGACCGAGCGCGCTCGTCTTCGCCGCCGATGGACGGACGCTGCTGGCGGGGAACAACTCCGGAGAACTACGCGTGTGGTCACTGCCCCCGGCGATCCTGACCGGACAGGCGGGCTGGGTCTCGACCCCGAAGTTCGACAGCACGGGCACCCGCATGGTCACCGCCTCGAGCGACGGCCGAATCGTGGTGTGGGACCTGCGAAATCCACAACTTCCCCGGCGTATCGGCGAATACCGTGCCGAGCGGAGTTTTCTTTCCCCGACCATCTCGCCGGACGGCAATACCCTGATCATCGGGGCGACCGGCCGTGATTACTCCCTGCTCGACATCAGCGACCCGGCGCACATCAAACCGCTTCCCGACTGGCGCACAGCCAATTTCTCGAATGCGTTCACGGTGCTCAGTCCAGACTGGTCGATGCTCGCCACCGTCGATAACGACAACACCGTCCAGCTCTGGGATGTGTCGAATCGAGCCGCGCCGACCCCGATCGGGCAAGGCTGGAAACTCTCCTCGAAGCATCCGAGCATGGGGTTCGGACCGGGCAATCGAACCATGATCGTGCGGGAGACGATCCGCGACGGCGCCCGGGAAGGCGACGTCATCACCCTGTGGGACATCAGCGTCCCCGCCGAGCCTCATCAGGTCGGCGAGCTACTCCGGCAGTTCGGCACCGGCACACCAATTTTCACGTTCACGGGCGACATGAGCACGCTGATCGTGGCCGACAACGAGTCCCTGCAGAGCTGGGACATCCGCGACCCCGCACGCCCGGCCCGGCTGGGCGAACCCTTCGTCTCCCACGCTCTCGACCTGCGCTCGCTACTGCTGAGCCCCGACTCCCGCACCCTGATCACCAGCGACAACGACGGCACGGTGCAGATCTGGGACTACAGCGATCCCGCGCACCCCACCCGCTCGGTCACCCTCGCCGAGTCCGCCCACCAGTCCTGGCACATCGCCCTGCACCCCGATACGACGATGGTCGCCGCCGGTGGCGCCGACGGCGCAATCCGCCTGTGGGACTTGAACGAAGAGCACGCCATCGATCGCATCTGCGCGGTCACCGGCTCCATCTGGACCGAAGAGCTCTGGCAGCGGTACCTACCCGCCGATCAGCCCTACCACCCGCCCTGCGACTGACCGGCGGAGTCGCCGATCGCGCCCTGCCCAGCGGTAGAAACCGAGTCTTCGATCGCACCGCGACCTGCTCGACAGCCCGCACTGCGACTGACACGCCCGATCCCTCCTCGGCTCGAATCCGCTCATCCGACCGCCCCCACCCCCATTTCAGGTGCACTTTCAGGGTCATCCCCGATGCGCGCGAGACCTCGGCGCAACCACCATGGATCCCATGACGAGAACGAGCGACTGGTCCGAGCGCGCCGGGCGTACCGGCCTGGGGGACCAGCTTCATGACATGTGGCGGACCCGGCCGGTGCGGCTGCCGCAACAGGGGCACGTCGCGGGCGTCGCCGCCGGATTCGGGGTGCGATACAACATCGACCCGGTCGTGGTGCGGGTCGCGTTCGTGGTGTCGGCGCTGTTCGGCGGGGCCGGGATCGTGCTGTATCTGCTGGCGTGGCTGCTGCTGAGTCAGCAGGGTGACCAGACCTCGGCGGCCGAGTCGCTCTTCGGGAAGGGACAGAGCTCGCAGGGATCGTCCAAGACCGTCGTGCTGCTGGTGGCGCTGGGCATCGCCATCACCACCGTCGGACCGGTCGGGGTCGGGCTCGGCGGATCGGGGGCGATCAGCTTCGCGCTCATGCTGGCCGGATGGTGGCTGCTGCATCAGCGGCAACCGCAACCGCCGGCCGCACAGTTCGAGTACCCGATGCCGGACGCACTCGGCGGATACCCGAACGCCAATTCCCCGTACTGGACGGGCTATCCGGGCACCAGCGGCCCGTTCGAAACCTACGGTCCGTACACCAAGCTGCCCGACAGCTACGAGCCCGACCCGAATCGCGAACAGCCCCGTGCGAATCCGGCCGCCGCGCAGCAATCCGGCGCGGGCGCGCACCCGGCCGCCGCCTCCTTCGCGCACGGTACCGCGGTCGGCGACGGGTCCGAGCTACCCACCGAAGTCCTGCGCAAGAGCGACGCTTCCGCGACACCGGACACGACAACCGACCACGACACCGCCGTCCTCGCCGTGAACCCGGCTACCGCACAGGATCTTCCGGCGGCCGATGCCGATCCCGGCATCACCGCCGAGACCGTGGTGCTACGCAAGCCCGGCACCGACGAGCCGAAACAGTCTGCGAAGCAGGATGATTCACCGCACCGGGATCCGAGCGACGACCCGTCCGCCGGTGGCGACAGCGAGAACCCTTCCGGCGACGGAAGCGCGCCCGGCACCGACGCACCGGCCGGCGACCGCACCGGCTCGTCCGCCGACACCGGCGCCCCGCTCCCCGTCCTCCGCAAAACCCCGGCCCTGCATCCCATCCCGTCCGCGACCGAGCGCCCCTACGCCCCGGTCGGCCCGGCCCCCATCTCCCCAGACTTCGGCCCGACCCCGCCCGGCTGGGACCCCCTCGGCGTCGCTCCGCTGGCCTGGGATCTCCCCGAACCCGGCCCGGCACAGCGACATCCGGTCCAGGCCCCGCCGCGCGCCCCGCGCTCCCGGCTCACCCCGGTGATCATCGGGCTCAGCCTGCTCGCCGCCGCCGCGGCGGGGTCGGCGGCGGCCGCGGGCGTGGACTGGATGACCCCGGGCCGCATCGGCGCCGCCGCGCTGGCGGTGCTGTCGCTCGGTCTGATCGTCGGCGCGTTCCTGCGCCGTGGCTTCGGCCTCATGGTGCTGCTCGCCCCGCTGGCCGGATTCGTCATCCTGGCCTCGCTCATCGGCCCGATCCAGTTCGATCAGGGCGCCATGGGCGACCGCAGCTGGGCCGCCACCGGCGCCGCCGATCTCCAGCCGGAGTATCACGTCTCCATGGGCTCGGCGACCCTCGACCTGACAAACCTGGCCCTGACCGAGGACCGCGCCACCACCGTCTCGGTGCGCATGGGCGACGCCCGCGTGCTGATCCCCGAGAACCTGCGCGTGCACACCACCTGCAACGTGCGCATGGGTGACACCGACGGCTGCGTGGGCGGCATCACCGGCCCGGCGACCGGACCGACATTGAACCTGACCATCGACGTACAGATGGGATCCGCGGAGGTGAAGCGTGGCTGAGAACAAGAACCGACGCCCATCGTTCTCCCTGCTGGTGGCCGGAGTCCTCGGCCTGGCGGTCAGCATCTGGGCCTTCATCGGCCCGCACTCGTGGCCCATCTCGGGCGGGCTGTCCCTGGGCTGGATCGTGGTGATCGTCGCCATCGTGGTCGGCGTGGTCCTGGTGCTCTCACCCAGAAAGCGCGACGACTCCCCCGCCCCGCCGAAGCCCTAGCGAGCGACACGACCCGGTCGAGACAGCTTCTCCCCCACCGCGAAAGGGCCCGCGATCTTCGGATCGCGGGCCCTTTCGCACGTGTCAGGAAACCCCTGTCACTCCCATTCGATGGTGCCCGGCGGCTTGCTCGTCACGTCGAGCACCACCCGGTTCACGTCCGGCACCTCGTTGGTGATGCGGGTCGAGATACGCTCGAGCGCCTCGTACGGCAGGCGGGTCCAGTCCGCGGTCATGGCGTCCTCGGACGACACCGGGCGCAGCACGATCGGGTGACCGTAGGTCCGCCCGTCGCCCTGCACGCCGACGCTGCGCACATCGGCCAGCAGCACCACCGGGCACTGCCAGATCTGCTTGTCCAGACCGGCCGCGGTGAGCTCCTCGCGCGCGATGGCGTCGGCCTGGCGCAGCAGCTCCAAGCGCTCGAAGGTCACCTCGCCGATGATGCGAATCGCCAGACCCGGCCCCGGGAAGGGCTGGCGGGCAACGATTTCCTCGGGCAGGCCCAGCTCGCGGCCGACCGCGCGCACCTCGTCCTTGAACAGCAGGCGCAGCGGCTCGACGAGCGAGAACTCCAGATCGTCCGGCAGCCCGCCGACGTTGTGATGGCTCTTGATGTTCGCGGTGCCGGTGCCGCCGCCGGACTCGACCACGTCCGGGTACAGCGTGCCCTGCACCAGGTACTCGACCTTGGTCTCGCCCTGCTCGCCGACGACCTCGCCGACCGCGTCCTCGAACGACCGGATGAACTCCCGGCCGATGATCTTGCGCTTCTCCTCGGGGTCGGTGACACCCTTCAGTTCGCTCTGGAACTTCTCCACCGCGTCCACGGTCACCAGGCGGGCGCCGGTCGCGGCGACGAAGTCGCGCTGCACCTGCTCCCGCTCACCCGCGCGCAAAAGCCCGTGATCGACGAACACGCAGGTCAGCCGATCACCGATCGCGCGCTGCACCAGTGCGGCCGCCACCGCGGAATCCACGCCGCCGGACAGCCCGCAGATGGCATGCCCGTCGCCGACCTGCTCGCGCACCTGCTCGATCAGCGCCTCGGCGATATTGGACGCCGTCCACGCCGCCGGGATCCCCGCGATCTCGTGCAGGAAGCGGCTCAGCACCTGCTGCCCGTGCGGCGAGTGCAGCACCTCGGGGTGGTACTGCACACCCGCGAGCCTGCGCTCCAGATTCTCGAACGCCGCGACCGGCGCGCCCGCGGAGGTACCGGTGACCTCGAACCCGGCCGGGGCGTCGGTGACCGCGTCACCGTGGCTCATCCACACCGGCTGCCGCGCGGGCAGACCGCCGTGCAGCACACCGCCGTCGATGCTCAGCTCGGTGCGGCCGTATTCGCGAGTGCCGGTGTGCGCCACGGTTCCGCCCAGCGCCTGCGCCATGGCCTGGAAGCCGTAGCAGATGCCGAACACCGGAACATCGAGGTCGAACAGCCGCGCGTCGAGCTGCGGGGCGCCCTCGGCGTACACGCTCGACGGGCCGCCGGACAGAATCACCGCCAGCGGATTGCGCTCCGCGATCTCCTCGACGGTGGCCGTATGCGGTACCACCTCGGAGTAGACGCTGGCCTCGCGCACCCGGCGCGCGATCAGTTGCGCGTACTGCGCGCCGAAGTCGACAACAAGGACTGGTCGCTGCGTTTCTGCCACCTGGGCAGTCTACGGAGCGACATACGCCACTCCCCCGCCACCCCGAATACTCAGCGCCCGGCCGAGAGCCGTCAACAGTCGCGCACGCGTGGTGCGGTCGTGCGCGAACACAATTCTGGGGGTACCCGGGGAGTTACCCCGATCCTCGCGAAATCAGTTGTCGCGTTCCGTTTGATTCGCCGCCGCTTCCGTACGCGATCTGTGTCACTGTCGAGCGACGGAACCCGATGTCGCGTTCGCGTCAATCGTCTGTGTCCTACGTGGCACACCCGATTTGGCGGATGCTGCCGTGCGAGAAAGCATCGCCACTTGTCGGCGGTGCTGGCTATCCTCTACCTCGTGCCATTCGCCCGTGCGATCGATGCCGAGATCCACTACGAGGACAGCGGGGGCGGGGGTCCGGTACTGCTGCTGGGGCACGAATTCCTCATGGACCGAACGATGTTCGCGTCGCAGATCGCGGCGCTGACACCGGAATTCCGGCTCGTGTCCTGGGATGCCCGCGGGCACGGCCGAACTCGGGACGAGGGCCTGCCCTTCACCTACTGGACCTGCGCCCGCGACGCGCTCACCGTACTGGATCACCTCGGCGTGGAAAGAGCCGTGGTGGGCGGCATTTCCCAGGGCGGCATCATCGCGCTGCGCACCGCGCTGCTGGCCCCCGAACGCGTGACGGCCCTGGTGCTGCTGACCACCGAGGCGCACGAACCGCTGCCCGCCGAACTCTCGAATGCCCGTAGGTTCCTGGACAAATGGTACGAGGACGGTCCGCGCCCGGCCCTGGCCGAACACCTCGCCCGCTGGCTGATCGGCGACGACGACTGGTACCGCGCCGTCTGGGTGAAACGCTGGCTCACCCGCGACCCCAATGCCACCGAGGTCGCCGCCGGCGCGATGCTCGGCCGCGACGCCGTCCTGGACCGACTATCCGAGATCGCCTGTCCCACACTGATCGTGCACCCGACACACAGCGGCGTCCCGCTCGCGCACGCCCGCGAACTCGCCGCTCGGCTGCCCGACGCGCGCTACCTCGAAATCGAGGGCGCGCGCCAGACCGTCAACATGACCCACCCGGTCGCGGTCAACAACGCCATCCGCCAATTCCTGCGCGAGCCAGCGGTTTCCCGCGTCACCAGCCGCCCCAGAACGGGCGAGATTCCCCTGCGCCGCGAACCCTGAACGATGTCCCGGGCTTCCGCGCGCGGTCCCGGGCACCGTGAACCGCCGGGCACGCTCGGGTGCCCGGCAAGTCAGGGCGTGCTACCCGAAGGTTGCCGCCCCACGAAATCCGTTGTCGTCATTGACGACAACGCCCCCGCTCCGCGGATCCGGAACGGGGGCGATGCGAGCGCGAGAACCTACGCGCGGATGTTCAGGCCGACCTTCTGGAATTCCTTGAGATCGCTGTACCCGGTCTTGGCCATCGCACGGCGCAGGCCGCCAACGAGATTCAGCGAACCGTACGGATCGTTGGAGGGCCCGTTGAGCACCTGCTCCAGCGGCACCTGCTCCTCGTCGATGGCATACGGCAGCACCGCACCGCGCGGCACCGACGGATGCGCGGCCGCCGACGGCCAGTACAGGCCCCTGCCCGGGGTCTCCTTCGCGACCGACAGCGGCATGCCCAGCATGACCGCGTCCGCGCCGCACGCGATGGCCTTGGCGATATGCCCGGAGGTCAGCGTCTCGCCGTCGGCGATCACGTGCACGTACCGGCCACCGGTCTCGTCCAGGTAATCCCGGCGCGCGGCGGCGGCGTCGGCGATGGCGGTCGCCATCGGAACCCGAATGCCCAGCACCTCATTGGTCGTCGTCGCGCCCTGCTGCGAGCCGTAGCCCACGATGACGCCGGCCGCGCCGGTGCGCATCAGGTGCAGCGCGGTGCGGTGATCGCTCACGCCGCCCGCCACCACCGGCACGTCCAGTTCGGAGATGAAGGTCTTGAGGTTCAGCGGCTCGCCGTCACCGACGTGCTCGGCCGAGATGATGGTGCCGTGCACGACCAGCAGATCGAGCCCGGCCTTCACCAGACCCGGGGTCAGCGCCCGCGCGTTCTGCGGGCTGACCCGCACCGCGACCGTGACACCGGCCGCGCGCACCTCGGCCACCGCGGTGGCCAGCAGCTCGGGCTGCATCGGCGCGGCGTGCAGTTCCTGCAGCAGCGCGATGGCGGCCTCGACGCCCTCCTTCTCCGCGACGTCGGACAGCTGCTGGATCTTCGCCTCGACATCGGTGTGCCGCGCCCACAGGCCCTCGCCGTTGATGACGCCCAGCCCGCCGGCCTTACCCAGCTCGATCGCGAACTTCGGCGACACCAGCGCATCGGTGGGATGCGCCAGGAACGGGATCTCGAAGCGATAGGCATCGAGCTGCCACGCCACCGAGACCTGCTTGGACGAGCGGGTCCGGCGCGAGGGCACGATATCCACATCATCCAGCTCGTAAGTGCGACGGGCAGTTCGCCCCATGCCGATCTCAACGAGGTCGCGCACGCCTGTATGTCCTTTCTGTGGTGATTGCCTGCGCCGAAGGGCGGTGCTCGCGACTCGATGGTCGCGACGTACCCGCCCTCGGCTCGATCACTTCACGGTCCAGAACAAAGACGGGCGGACCTTCGAGGTGGGGCAATCGGTTTCGGGTTGTGAAGTTGTCCGGTGACCGGCGCCCGCAGCGCGCGGCCCGCCCGGTCCGGAGACCGAACGGGCCGCGCGACAACGGATGCGCCGTATCTCAGCCGCGAGTGGTGTAGTTCGGGGCCTCGACGGTCATCGTGATGTCGTGCGGGTGCGACTCCTTCAGACCCGCCGCCGTGATCTGCACGAACTGCGCGGACTGCAGACCTTCGATATTCTGCGCGCCGGTGTAGCCCATGGCAGCGCGCACGCCGCCGACCAGCTGATGGATCACCTGATCCAGCGGACCGCGGAACGGCACCCGGCCCTCGATGCCCTCGGGCACCAGCTTCTTCTCCGAGAGCACGTCGTCCTGGAAGTAGCGGTCCTTGGAGTAGGACTTGGCCTCGCCGCGCGACTGCATCGCACCCAGCGAACCCATGCCGCGGTAGCTCTTGAACTGCTTGCCGCCCACCAGGATCAGCTCACCCGGCGATTCGGCGGTGCCCGCGAGCAGCGAGCCCAGCATCACGGTCGACGCGCCCGCGGCGATCGCCTTGGCGATGTCGCCGGAGTACTGCACGCCGCCGTCGGCGATGACCGGAACGCCCAGCGGCGCGCACGCCGCGTTGGCCTCGAGGATCGCGGTGATCTGCGGCGCGCCGACACCGGCGACCACGCGGGTGGTGCAGATGGAGCCGGGACCGACGCCCACCTTCACCGCGTCCACGCCCGCCTCGACCAGCGCCAGGGCGCCCGCGCGGGTGGCGACGTTGCCGCCGATGATCTGCACGCGATCGCCGACCTCGGCCTTGACCTTGGAGACCATCTGCAGCACGCCGGCCTGGTGACCGTGCGCGGTGTCCACCACGAGCACGTCGACGCCGACGTCGGCCAGGGTCATGGCACGCGACCAGGCGTCCTCGCCGACACCGACCGCCGCGCCGACCAGCAGGCGGCCGTCGCGGTCCTTGGTGGCGTTCGGGTACTGCTCGGTCTTGACGAAGTCCTTGACCGTGATCAGACCGCGCAGCTTGCCGTTGCCGTCGACGATCGGCAGCTTCTCGATCTTGTGCCGGCGCAGCAGCCCCAGCGCGGCCGGCGCGGTGACGCCCTCCTGCGCGGTGATGAGCGGCGCCTTGGTCATGATGTCGGCGACCCGGCTGTTCTGATCGACCTCGAAACGCATATCGCGATTGGTGATAATGCCCACCAATTGACCCGCGTCGTCCACCACCGGCAAACCCGAGATGCGGTAGCGCGCGCACATGGCGTCGACCTCGGCGAGGGTGTCGGTCGGGCGACAGGTCACCGGATCGGTCACCATGCCCGCCTCGGACCGCTTCACCGTCTCGGCCTGCGCCGCCTGATCGGCCACCGACAGATTGCGGTGCAGCACGCCCATACCGCCGGCACGCGCCATGGCGATGGCCATGCGCGCCTCGGTGACGGTGTCCATGGCCGAACTCACCAGCGGCGTGCGCAGTGTGATCTCACGCGTCAGACGGCTCGAGGTGTCGACCGAGCTGGGAATCAGGTCCGAAGCGGCGGGCAACAGCAATACGTCGTCGAAGGTGAGGCCGAGCATGGCGATCTTGTTCGGATCGTCTCCACCCGTATGGGGGCGGCCGGCGTTTCGTTCGCCCGTTACGGGACTGCTCATCGGATCGACCCCTCCTGGAGCTCGGCACAGTCCCCCTGACCGGTACCGGCGGGCGACTGGATGAATGACAAAGCCGGCGTTTGCTACCCGGCCTTTGGTCAACCATGGTATCCGCCCGCCGATTCCCTCCGGCAGCCACGCCCGGCCACTGCGAAGTCCGCGAATGCGACACAATGGCGAATGCGGCGTGCGGGTGTGCGTTGTACCACCCGCAAAGTGAGGGCAAATACTCAACAGCGCTGGCGCAGACCCCCTCTTTCTGCGTACCGTGGGACTGTGCGTGACCATCTACCACCTGGCTTGCCGCCGGATCCATTCGCCGGAGACCCCTCCGACCCGTCGGCCGCGCTCGATGCCATCGAGCCGGGGGAACCGCTGGATCCTCACGAGCGCCTAGCGGTCGAAGAGGACCTCGCCGACCTCGCGGTATATGAGGCACTACTGGCCCACCGCGGCATCCGCGGTTTGGTTGTCAGTTGCGAGGACTGCCGACAGGACCACTACCACGACTGGGACATGTTGCGCGCCAACCTCCTCCAGCTATTGGTGGACGGCACGGTGCGCCCGCACGAACCCGCCTACGATCCCACTCCCGAGGCGTACGTCACCTGGGACTACTGCCGCGGCTATGCCGATGCCTCGATGAACGAGGCACTGCACGGCGACGGCTTCGACGGGTTCGACGTCTAGAACACCGAAGCGGGGGCCCCGAGCAAGAAAGCGCCGCCCCCAGGGAGTTGCCCCACACACACCCGGCCCGCGAGAGCGAGAGCGACGGGGAGGGGAAGAAATGTGG
>NZ_JBEXUS010000057.1:0-51111 GCF_040614455.1 Nocardia sp. NPDC005978 | reverse complement strand
CGAGCGGCCGGGCGGGCCGCTCGCCGTACCGGGATCACTCAGCCCGCGTGATGCGGTTCGATCGACGCCGGCAGCCCCCGCTCGCGCGCGAAAGCGGGCGTCCGCTCCCAGGAGTCGTTGAGCAGACTCGGAATCATGTGCTCGTCCAGGCGGTCCCGGTGCACGGTCGTCATCATGACCGTGAGACCGAAGAGCAGGCTCCCCGCGCAGATCATCGCGGCCACCACCGCCCATCGGGTCTGTCCGCTGCCCGCCGCGGTCAACGCCATAGCCAGCGTCGCGAAGGCAACCAGTACGCAGAAATATCCTGACCAGGCGGCGAAACGGTTCCGCCTGACCCATCCGGGAGTGTTCGCCATAGCGGCAGCGTACGCCCGGCAAACTGGTCGGACCAGGTGTGAACGCGAGGGTTTGCCGCACTGTGACACGGCCGCGATCCACTTGTTGGGACCGTCGCGATCGGCCCGGGCCGCGCGGGCTCGATCCGCACCGCGAGCCAGCCGCGCCGCACCCGGTGACTCGATCGGGGGTGTACGGCGGTGCGCGATGGCGAGGGCGCGATCACCGTGCCGCGACACCGGCGCGATAGCATCGGCGGGCTCGTCGGATGGAAGAAACCGGTGCAATTCCGGTGCGGTCGCGCCACTGTGACAGTCAGACCTTCGCCGCGAGTGCCATACCGTGCTGGGCGCGTCCACCCGAGGAAGGCCGAAACCCGTGATTTTGCTGCTGTCCACGTCCGATACCGATCTGCTGAGCGCGCGAGCCAGCGGAGCCGACTACCGGCTCGCCAACCCCGCGCGCCTGCTGCCCGAGGACCTGCTCGGTCTGCTCGCGGGCGCCGATCTGGTGATCGTTCGCATTCTCGGCGGCAAGCGCGCCTGGGAAGAGGGCCTCGAGACCGTGCGCGCCAGCGGGATTCCCGTGGTCGCCCTCGGCGGTGAGCACGCCCCCGACGCAGAGCTCATGGAGTGCTCCACCGTGCCCGGCGGCGTGGCCGCGGACGCGCACAACTACCTGGCCGCCGGCGGGCCCGCGAACCTGTTGCAGCTGAGCAACTTCCTGTCCGACACCGTCCTGCTCACCGGCCACGGCTTCGAACCGCCGGTGGAACTGCCGCGCTGGGGCGTGCTCGAGCGGACACGGCGCGAGCTGCCCGCGGGCGCGCCGACGGTCGCCGTGGTCTACTACCGCGCCCAGCATCTGGCCGGGAACACCGGCTACATCGACGCCCTGTGCACGGCCATCGAGGACAAGGGCGCGCGGGCGCTGCCCATCTACTGCGCGTCGCTGCGCACCGCCGAATCCGAGCTGCTGGCCGAGCTGCGCACGGCCGACGCGCTCGTGGTGACCGTGCTGGCCGCCGGCGGCACCAAGCCCGCGACCGCCTCCGCGGGCGGGGACGACGAAGCCTGGGACGTGGGCGCGCTGGCCGACCTGGACGTGCCGATTCTGCAGGGGCTGTGCCTGACCAGCGGCCGGGCGCAGTGGGAGGCCAACGACGACGGCCTGTCCCCGCTCGATGTCGCCACCCAGGTCGCGGTGCCCGAGTTCGACGGTCGCATCATCACGGTTCCGTTCTCCTTCAAGGAATTCGACGAGGACGGGCTCTCGACCTACGTGCCCGATCCCGAGCGCGCGGCGCGGGTCGCGGGCATCGCCACGCGCTACGCGCGCCTGCGCCATATTCCCAACTCCGACAAGCGCATCGCGATCGTGTTCTCGGCGTACCCGACCAAGCACGCCCGCATCGGCAACGCCGTCGGCCTGGACACCCCGGCCAGCGCCATCAAGCTGCTCCAGGAATTGCGTTCGGCCGGTTACGATCTCGGCGAGCCGGGGGAGATCCCGGGCCTCGAGGCCGGGGACGGCGACGCGCTGGTGCACGCGCTCATCGCCGCGGGCGGCCAGGACCCGGACTGGCTGACCGCCGAACAGCTCGAGGGCAATCCGCTGCGGATCGGGGCCGAGACCTACGGCCGGTGGTTCGCCGAGCTGCCCGCGGATCTGCGCGCGGGCGTGGAAGAAGCGTGGGGCGTCGCGCCCGGTGAGCTGTATGTCGATCGCTCGGCGGATCCGAAGGGCGAAATCGTCATCGCCGCCATGCGATTCGGCAACGTGGTGATCATCGTGCAGCCCCCGCGCGGTTTCGGTGAGAACCCGGTCGCGATCTATCACGACCCGGATCTGCCGCCGAGCCACCACTACCTGGCCGCCTACCGCTGGCTCGCCGCGCCCGACGGCTTCGCCGCCGACGCGATGGTGCACCTGGGCAAGCACGGCAACCTGGAATGGCTGCCGGGCAAGACCCTGGGCATGTCCGCCTCGTGCGGCACCGACGCCGCGCTCGGCGATCTGCCGCTGATCTACCCGTTCCTGGTGAACGACCCGGGCGAGGGCACCCAGGCCAAGCGCCGCGCGCACGCCACGCTGGTCGATCACCTCATCCCGCCGATGGCGCGCGCCGAAACCTACGGCGACATCTCGCGTCTGGAGCAGTTGCTCGACGAGCACTCCAACATCTCCACCCTCGATCCGGCCAAGCTGCCCGCCATCCGCCAGCAGATCTGGACGCTGATGCGCGCGGCCAAGATGGACCACGATCTGGGCCTGGCCGAGCGGCCCGACGAGGACGTCTTCGACGACATGCTGCTGCACGTCGACGGCTGGCTGTGCGAGATCAAGGACGTGCAGATCCGCGACGGGTTGCACATCCTGGGTCAGGCCCCGGCCGGGGAGGCCGAGGTCGATCTGGTGCTGGCCATGCTGCGCGCCCGCCAGCTCTGGGGCGGCGAGGTCAACGTGCCGGGTCTGCGCGAGGCGCTGGGCCTGAGCGAGGCCGGAGACGAATCCCGCGAACGCGTCGACACGTTCGAAGGTGTTGCGCGCGATCTGGTTTCGGCCATGGGGGAGATCGACTGGGATGTCCAGGGGATCGACGCGATCACCGAGCAGCTCGTGCCCGACGGCGACGCGATCGCCGTCGCGGGGGCCGAGCCCGAATCCCGGCTCTCAGCCGTGCGCCGGGTGCTGGGCTTCGCGGCCACCGAGGTGGTGCCGCGCCTGCGCCAGACCGGGGTCGAGGTCGCGCGCATCCTGCACGCGCTGAACGGCGGCTTCATTCCGGCCGGACCCAGCGGATCGCCGCTGCGCGGGCTCATCAACGTGCTGCCCACCGGCCGCAACTTCTACTCCGTGGATCCCAAGGCCGTGCCCTCGCGCCTGGCGTGGGAAACCGGTCAGGCCATGGCAGATTCGCTGCTGGCCCGGTACCTGGCCGACCACGGCGAGTACCCGCGCTCGGTCGGGCTCTCGATCTGGGGCACCTCGGCCATGCGCACCTCCGGCGACGACATCGCCGAGGTCTTCGCGCTGCTGGGTGTGCGCCCGGTGTGGGACGAGGCGAGCCGGCGCGTGACCACGCTCGAAGCGATCGGGCTCGAGGAGCTGGGCCGCCCGCGCGTGGACGTGACCGTGCGCATCAGCGGCTTCTTCCGCGACGCCTTCCCGCACGTGCTGGCCCTGCTCGACGACGCGGTGCGCCTGGTCGCGGACCTCGACGAGCCCGCGGAGTCGAATTACGTTCGCGCGCATGCGCAGGCCGATCTGGCCGAGCACGGCGACGAACGCCGCGCTACCACTCGCATCTTCGGATCCAAGCCCGGCACCTACGGCGCGGGCCTGCTCCAGCTCATCGATTCCAAGAGCTGGCGCACCGACGACGATCTCGCGCAGGTCTACACCGCCTGGGGCGGATTCGCCTACGGGCGCGAGCTCGACGGCGTGCCCGCCGCGGACGACATGCGCACCGCCTACCGGCGAATCGCGGTGGCGGCCAAGAACACCGACACCCGCGAACACGATATCGCCGACTCCGACGACTATTTCCAGTATCACGGCGGCATGGTGGCCACCGTGCGCGCGCTCACCGGGAAGAATCCCGAGGCGTACATCGGCGACAGCACCCGCCCGGACGCGGTGCGCACCCGCACGCTGTCCGAGGAGACCACGCGCGTATTCCGTGCGCGCGTGATCAATCCGCGCTGGCTCGAGGCCATGCGCCGGCACGGGTACAAGGGTGCGTTCGAAATGGCCGCCACCGTCGACTATCTCTTCGGCTATGACGCCACCACGAATGTCGTCGCGGACTGGATGTACGAAAAGCTCGCGGAGAGTTACGTTTTCGACGACGTGAATCGCAAGTTCATGGAGCAGTCGAATCCCTGGGCGCTGCACGGCATCGCGGAGCGTTTGCTGGAGGCGGCCGAGCGGAAATTGTGGGAGGCGCCCGAATCGCAGACGCTGGAACGACTGCGCCAGGTGTATCTCGAAACCGAAGGCGAACTGGAGTAGGCGAATTCCGCCGCGCGTGCCGCGGCGACGGTGCTGACGGCGGGTGCCGGGGCTGCGACGTTGAGGACATCAGCGGACAACCCCGGCACCTGCTCTATCCGCGGGCGGAGTCTGAGGGGACCATAAGAATCGTCCCGGCGTCACACTCGGGGAGGCGGCGGGAACTCCGATCACGTTATTGGGATCGATAATTGGATGTGGATTCCCCGATTCGCCGCGTGCATCGGTACGCGCAATCCGTTCGTGGACTTCGGCGTCGCTTTCCGTGCACGCCCGATGCGTGCATGCGGCGAATCGGCCTTTCAATGGCAGGAACGCAGGATGAGAATCGCCAAATTCGCCGCAACAGCTCTTTTCTCGATCGCCACGCTCTGCGTCGCGACCGCGACCGCGCACGGTGAACCCGCCGTCGCGAATCCGGGCATCAGTGGTGTCGATCGAGGGGTCGAGTACATCACCAGCCTGGCGCCGGACCGCTCCACGGTCAGCACGACCCTGTCCGGGGGCCGCTTCGAGGTGGCGGCGGGCGCGGTCAGCGTGATCGCCCCGTCGGGCGAGACCATCGCCTCGCTACCGCTGGTCTACCGGGTCGCGGACCGCACGGTCAGCGTGCTGCCCGAAGTCGATGCCGCCGGAACCACTTTGACGGTCCGCCCGGCGAACGCCGCCGATGTGGTGGCGCCCACCGCCGAGTCCGTCGCGCTGCAGAACGTGGCCAACGCCGGGACCATCGTGGCCGGGGCGGTGATCGGCTGCCTGGTCGGCATCGTCATCGGCATCTGGTTCTTCGGTATCGGCGCCATCATCGGCTGCGGCGTCGGCGGATTGATCGGTGCGATCATCGGCGGGCAACAACCGTGAGGTGACACAGTATGTGCGTGCGGGTTCCGGATGAGTCGGGCCCGCACACACCGGACCGCCGGGCACGCAACCGCTCCGGCGGTCCTGTCATGTCCGGGGCCGCCGGCGCGGCGCCCAGGCCGGGGATCACGGGGCGGCGGTGACCTCGATGCCGATGGTGCCGGTCTTGCCGCGCCGCAGCACACTGGCGGACACGACCAGGAAGCCCTGGATGCCGTAGCGCTTCTTGATCAGCGAGCGGGTGCGGTCGCTGCCGGCGTCGTCCTGGATGACCGCGGTCGCCTTGACGATTTCGCCGCGGGTCTTGCCGCGCACGTCGCAGGGCTGGATGGTGACCTCGGGATTGCGGCGGATCCGCTTGACCTTCCAGCTGTCGGTCACGGTCCAGATGTACAGACGGCCGTTGTCGAGCGCGGCCCACAGCGGGGTGCCGACGGGGGTGCCGTCCTTCTTGAAGGTGGTGAGCATGACGTACTGGGCGGTCCCGGCCGGGCCGAAGGGATTGTCCACGACCGCAGCCTAGCCGGTGATCGGCCGAGACGACCTCGGCCATCTTCCCGCAACGAGTCATAGGCGCGTGTCCAGCGGTGTTTGTAGGCTGACACGCGGAGGCGAACAGTGCGAGGAGGCAGTAATGGCGGCGACTTCGGTTCCCATGCTCTGGGGCGGCAACCTGCCGGAGACTCTCGAGTTCTACAAGACGCTGGGCTACGTCGTCACGTACGAGCAGCATCGGCCGTACAGCTACGGTGCGGTGCGCCGCAACGGATTCGAACTGCACTTCGGCCCGACGCCCAAGGAACTCGACGCCCAGCGCGCCCATATCGGATGCCTGGTGGTGGTGGACGAGGTCGAACCCTGGCACGTGGAGTTCACCGCGGCGCTGCGCGCCAAGTACGGGCGCATCCCGGCCCGCGGCGTCCCGCGCATCACCCGGTTCCGGCCCGGGCAAACGCGTTTCACCGTGGTGGACCCGGTCGGCAACACCGTCATCTACATCCAGCGCGATGAACCCGACCCCGAATACGGGGGCGCCGCGGTGCTCGAGGGGCTGGCCCGGGTTCTGGACCACGCCCGGATCCTGCGGGACTCCAAGAGCGACGACGCGGCCGCCGCCCGGATCATCGAGACCGGCCTGCGCCGGTACGGCACCGCGGCCACGCCGGTCGAGCGGGCACGCGCCCTCGCCATGCTGGCCGAGATCGCCGCCGCGGCAGACGATTCCAGCCGGGTGACGCAGCTGCTCGCACAGGTCGACACGCTCGCGCTGTCGGAGGCCGACCGCGCGGTGGTCGCCGACGAGCTCAAAGTGGTGGCGGCGCTGCGGGACTGGCTCACGACCGAGGCCTGACCCGCTGGGGCCGGTGCTCTCGGGCGCACCGGCCCGCGGCGGCGCCCGGCGACGGGGACCGGGTGCGGGGGAGGTCCGGCGGGTTCGGCCGGCCGGGAAGTCCGGTGCGGTTACGAAGTGCGGGCGCCGACCATACGCAGTGCGAGCGTGGCGTATTCGTCGCCGAGCGTCTCGGGGGTGCTGCGATAGGCCGGGCGATACCAGCGCGAGGCGTCCACGCTCAAGGCCAGCAGGGCCAGGGCGGTCGCGCTCGGATCGGTGATGTCGAAGTCGCCGGCGTCCGCGCCTTCGGCGGCCAGATCGCGGATCAGGCGGTGCAGGCTGTGCTGCACCTCGGTCACCTCGGCGCGGTGATCGGGGGTGAGATCGGTCAGGTGGTAGAGCACCACGCGGACCGAACCGCTGTAGCGGGCGTGCCAGATGGTCAGCGCGCGCACGGTGGCGGCCAGGCGTTCGGCGGTGCTGCCGGGGCCGGTGGCGGCGGCCTCGGCGACCTGCTGGGTCAGCCGCAGCGCGGACAGGGAAATGCGGTGCAGAACTTCCTCTTTGGAGCGGAAGTGCACGTAGAGCCCGGCCGGGCTCAGGCCGGCGCGGGCCGCGATGTCGCGGGTGGTGGTGGCGTGGAAGCCGCGTTCGGAGAAGGCGTCGATGGCCGCCAGGAAGATGCGGCGCTGCCCGTCGGGGAAGCGGCGGCGTCCGCCCTCGAGCTGGGCCAGGGCCGTGGCCAGGGCGGCATTGCCGGGGTCGGTGTCCGGGTCCGCGGTGTTCGTGGTGAACTCGCCGGCGGCGGGACCCGGATCCAGGCCGGATTCGGTCCCGGGCGGATGCCCGTTGCCCGGGGCCTGCGGCCGGTCGGTTCCGGCGCCCTGCGGTACGTCATCGATGTTCATCGAATCATTATCGTGCAGAGAGGTTTTCGTGCGCGCGTCCGGGCGTGGATCACCCTCGGGCGGGGTGCGCGGGCAAGCCGGTGTGGGTGTTCGCGCGCACGGTGCGGGTCGATCGCGGTGGTCAGGCGACGAGGGTGAGCACCTGCGGGCCGTCGGCGGTGATGGCCACGGTGTGTTCGGAATGCGCGGTGCGCGAACCGTCGGCCGAGCGGATCGTCCACCCGTCCGGGTCGGTGTAGACGCGATCGGTGGTGCGGGCGAACCACGGCTCGATGGCGATGGTCAGACCCGGGCGCAGCCGGTAGCCGCGCCCGGGGCGGCCGTCGTTGGCCACATGCGGGTCCTCGTGCATGGTGCGGCCCAGGCCGTGCCCGCCGAACTCGGTGTTCACCGGGTAGCCGTGCGCGGCGGCGACCGCGGCGATGGCGGCCGAGACGTCGCCGAGGCGATTGCCGGGCTGGGCGGCGGCGATGGCGGCGTCCAGGGCCAGTTCGGTGGCGCGGATGAGGCGGGTGTCCTCGGGGGCGGGGGTGCCGACGGTGACGGTGGTGGCGGCGTCGGCGACCCAGCCGTCGATGCTCACCGCCAGATCCATGGTGAGCACGTCGCCGTCGCGCAGGTCGTAGTCGAAGGGCAGTCCGTGCAGGACCGCGTCGTTCACCGACAGGCACACCGTGTTGCGGAAGGGTCCGCGCCCGAAGGACGGCGCGTAGTCCCAGTAGCAGGACACCGCGCCGCGCTGTCGAATGCGTTCGCGCACATGGGCTTCCAATTCGAGCAGATTCACCCCCACCGCGGCGCGCTCGCGCAGTTCGGCCAGTACCTCGGCGACGAATCGGCCCGTGACCCGCATGCGGGCGATCTCCGCCGCGGTTTTGAGTTCCACCATGACAACCTCCGAATCGGTATTTTAATACCGACCCTAGCGGCTCGTGGTATTTTTATCCCAATCGCGGCGAACAGCCGCACCCGCCCGGGTCGCCGGGCGGCAACCGGCAGACAGGTGAGGTTTCATGGTTCGGCTTCCACTGACCCCGGCGCAGCTCGAGGCCGGCCGCCGCCTGGGCCGCGCGCTGCGCACCGCCCGCGGTGAGCGCGAGCTCGTCGAGGTCGCCGAGACTGCGGGCATCTCGCCCGAGACCCTGCGCAAGATCGAATCCGGCCGGTTGCCGACCCCGGCGTTCGGCACGGTGGTCGCGCTGAGCCGCACCCTGGACATCCCGCTCGAAGAGCTCGCCGAGAACTGGAATCCCACCGCGGAGGCCGCGCGCTCGGCGTCCTGACGCGCGGGCGTCCCCGCACCGGTGGTTGATCGCGGCCGTCCTCGTTCACCGTGCGCCGGGATGCCTTTCGCGCGCGGTGCTCGTGCGGAGCGGGCCCATCGCACGTCCCCGGGCGCCGCTGCCGCCTCAGTCGGCCGGAAGTTCGGTCGGCACCGCGATCACGTCGACCATCGCGCCGTTGCGCAGCACCGTCACCGGGAGCGCGCGGCCGATGGCCTCGTCGAAGAGCTGACTCTGAATGCCCTGGGCGTCACGCACTTCCCGGCGGGCCACGCTCAGCACCAGGTCGCCCCGGCGCAGGCCCGCGCGTTCGGCGGGACCACCGCGCACCACCTCCATGATCCGCAGCCCGGCGTTCCGGCCGGTGCGTTCGGCGACGTCCGCGGGCAGGGGAGCGGGCACCCCGACCACCCCGAGGTAGGCGCGCCGCACCCGGCCGTCGTGGCGCAGCGTGGTGATGATGCGGCGGGTGGTCCGGTTGATCGGAATCGCCAGGCCCAGTCCGATGCCCGCCACCGCGGTGTTGATCCCGACCACCCGGCCCAGTGAATCGGCCAGCGCGCCACCGGAATTCCCCGGGTTCAGGGCGGCGTCGGTCTGGATGACGTCCTCGATGACCCGCGCGGTCCGCCGGTTGCCGACCGGCACCGACCGGCCGAGCGCGCTCACCACCCCGGCCGTCACCGACCCGGCCAGCCCGAGCGGGCTGCCCACCGCGACCACCAGCTGCCCGACCACGAGCGAATCGGCGTCCCCGAGCCGGGCGGCCTCGGGTGCGCCCCCGCGCGCCCGCAACACCGCCAGATCCGAGAGCGGATCCACCCCCACGACGTCGAACCGCGATTCGGCCCCGTCCGCGAACACCACGACCCCGTTGCTCGCGCTCGCGACCACGTGCGCGTTGGTCAGCAGATACCCGTCGTCGGTGAACACCACCGCCGACCCGCTCCCGCGCCGGGTCTGCACACTGGCCACGTGCGGGGTGACCGCCCGCGCCACCCCGATCACCGCCCGCGAATACGCGTCCAGCGCAGCGGCATCGGCGCCGGCCGTCGTGCTGGACGCGGCATCGGTGCTGGAGGCGGCATTCGCGGGGACTGTGGAATCGGCGGGGGCGGCCGGGTCGGTTTCGTCGGACATGGGCTCACCATCCGAGTACACGATTACGAGTTGACCGTTCCAGGATGCCCGCGCGTGCGGGGGAGCGCATCGTGTTCGCCGCCGGCGCAATGCCGGACCTCCCGGACGAGCGGGTTCGCACACGTCCCGTGCGGTGGAGGCGTCGCACGGACGCCACGGCGGAACGCGCCCCGGCGCCGGGTCAGCGTGGTTCCGCCGCCAGGAGCGCGCCGGAGTCGGACGTGCTCACGAGCAGCGCGGTGGCGTGGACGCGGCGCAGACCCGCGGTGCGGGCGGGCAGCGGGGCCGCGAAGTCGATGCGCAGCACCGGGGACGCGGGGGACCGGATGAAGGACAGGGCGCCCGAGTCCTCGTCGAAGGCCAGGCCGAGTTCGGCGGGCTGCGCGGGTGTGGTGTGCACCGAAGTGATGCCGGTGATCGCGGTGCGCGGGATGTCGATGGCGGCGAGCAGCCCGAAGCGGGCGTGCACCGTCGTGGGGGTGAGGCGGGTGTGGCTCCACAGCGGTGACGCCACCGCCAGCAGGAGTGCGGCGGTGGCGGCCACGGCGACGATATCGACCACGAGGGCAACGGTTTCCGGCAGCAGAGCCGCGGCCAGGAAGTGCAGGACCGCGGCCTCGAGCACGCCGAGCAGGCACAGGCCCGCGACGAGCCCGGCCCAGCCCGCCCGGCCGCCCAGGCCGATTCGAGTACGCATCGGGACCGACTCCTTTCCCGGTGAGCCGGTCCCGGCGGACCGGTGACGCGGGACTAGGTCGCCTGGCTGACCGAGGACATGTGGAAATCGGGAATCCGCAAGGGCGGCATGGCGGTCCGGGTGAACCAGTCCTTCCACTCGCGCGGGAGGGTGATCTCGGTGCGGCCCGCCTCGGAGACCCGGCGCAGCAGATCCAGCGGGGACTCGTTGAAGCGGAAGTTGTTCGCCGCCCCGACCACCTCGCCGTCCTCCACCAGGTACACCCCGTCGCGGGTCAGGCCGGTCAGCAGCAGCGTCGCCGGATCCACCTCGCGGATGTACCAGAGGCAGGTCAGCAGCAGGCCGCGTTCGGTCCGGGCGATCATGTCCGGCAGCGAGGCGTCGGAACCACCCGTCATGAGCAGGTTCTCACCGGGCAGGGTAACCGGGGCGTCGAACTCGGCGGCCGTCGCGCGCGGGTACACCAGCGACTCCACCACGCCCTCGCGCACCCAGTCCGCGCGCTGGGCGCTGAGGCCGTTGTCGAACACCGACAGCGACTCCGAGGACGCCGGGGTCGCCACGAACGGGCGGTACTCCAGGCCCGCGGCGGACGGGTCCGAGTACAGGGTCAGCGGAATATCGGTGAGCCGCTCCCCGATTCGCGTGCCGCCCGCCCGCGCGAACGCGGTGTGCCCCTCGTGCGCGCCGCGGCCCTCCATCGTCCAGGCCATGTAGATCATGAGATCGGCGACCGCCGAGGGCGGCAGCAGCGTCTCGTAGCGCCCGGCGGGCAACTCCACCCGCCGCTTGCTCCAATCCAGGCGGCGTGACAGCTCGGCCAGCAATCCGGGCACATCGACGTCCCCGAAGTCGGTGGTGCCCGCGCCGACCCACGCGCTGGCCAGGTCCGCGCCGCTGCCGCGTTTGCCGTTGATCTCCACCGAGCCGGTGGGCTGCACCCAGCGCCGGCGCATCCCGGCCGAGGTGCCCAGCCAGGTGGAATGCACCTGGTGGTGGGCGAATCCGTACAGCTTGTCCGCGCCGTCGAAGCCGGGGGACAGATCGCGGGCCAGCTCGCCGAACACCCCGATGTCGGTGGTGGCGGGCGTGCCCTCCCAGTCGAGCACCCGGTCCAGGGTGTCGGCGTCGACCGCGCCCGGATCCAGCAGCGGCATGGCGTCCTTGGCGGGTTCGGCGGCGTGCGCGGCCGCCTCGCTGGCCCGGACCACCGCCTCGATATCGGCCGGGTCCACGCTGGTGGAGCTGACGCTGCCCACGCGCGCGCCCGCGGCGTCGCGCACGATCGAGACCACCGCCCAGTCCCGCGCGACCGAGGAACCGTTGGTGGTCATGGAATTTCCGGCCCAGCGCAGGGACGCCTCGTGCGCGTCGGTGACGATCACCATCGCCTCGTCGGCGCGCGAGAGACGCAGCGCCCGTTCGACGACCTCGGGTGCGGGAAGCACACTCACCGTATCGATCCTTTCCAGAGTGCCCGGATCACTGCCCGGCCTCGGCGCGGGTATTGAGAACATTGATGCCGCGCACCAGCACCGACGGGCAGCCGTGGCTGACCGCGGCGACCTGACCGGGTTGCGCCTTACCGCAATTGAACGCACCACCCAGCTGCCATGTCGACGGCCCGCCGACCGCCTCCATCGCGCCCCAGAAGTCGGTCGTGGTGGCCTGATACGCGACATCGCGCACCTGCCCGGCCAGTTCGCCGTTGCGAATCCGGAAGAAACGCTGGCCGGTGAACTGGAAGTTGTAGCGCTGCATGTCGATGGACCAGGACTTGTCCCCGACGATGTACAGCCCGTCCTCGACCCGCGAGATGAGTTCGGCGGTCGTGGTGTCGCGCTCGGGATCGGGTTGCAGGGACACGTTGGCCATGCGCTGGATCGGCACGTGATGCGCGGAATCGGCGTAGGAGCAGCCGTTCGACCGCTCGAGGCCCAGGCGTGGGGCGAAGGACCGGTCGAGCTGATAGCCGACCAGCGTGCCCTCGCGCACCAGATCCCAGCGCTGCCCGGCCACGCCCTCGTCGTCCCAGCCGACCGTGGCCAGGCCGTGTTCCTGGGTGCGGTCTCCGGTCACGTGCATGATCGGGGTGCCGTAGCGCAGGGCGCCCAGCAGATCTGGGGTGGCGAAGGAGGTTCCGGCGTAGGCGGATTCGTAGCCGATGGCACGGTCGTACTCGGTGGCGTGGCCGACGGACTCGTGAATGGTCAGCCACAGATTGGTGGGATCGATGACCAGATCGGTCGGGCCCGCGACGACGGTGGGCGCCTTGACCTTCTCGGCCAGCCAGGACGGGATCGCGCCGAGTTCGCCGTCCCAGTCCCAGATTCCGTCCGCGCCGGTCACGTACTCCCAGCCGCGCCCGGCCGGGGCGGCCAGGGTGCGCATGGTTTCGAACACGCCCGCCGCGGGATCGACGGTGATGGCCTCGAATTGGGGATGCAGGCGCACGCGCTGCTGGGTGATGCGCGAGCCGAAGGTGTCGGCGTAGAAGGTCTGTTCTTTGACCTGCAGCACCGCGGCCGTCACGTGATCGACGCCGTCCGCCGCGCCCAGGCGTTCCGAATAGTCCAGCAGCAGTGCCACTTTGTCGGGGGTCGGGACGGCGAACGGGTCGATCTCGTAGGCGGAGACGTAGTCCGCGTCGGCGTAGCGGGGTTCCGGGGCGAGTTCCACGCGCTCGCGATTCAAGCCCCGCAACGTTGTAGCTACCGTCACGGCGCGGCGCGCGACCTCCGCCGCGGACTCCGCGGTGAGGTCGGCGTGCGAGGCGAAACCCCATGTGCCGTCGACGATGACCCGGACCGCGAACCCGAGATCGGTACTGTCGCGCACCGATTCGACGCGCCCGTCGCGCAATCTGATGGACTGCTGTAGAAGTCGATGCACGCGCAGATCCGCGTACTGCGCGCCCGCCGCAGTCGCCGCCGACAGGGCGGCCTCGGCCAGCGCTGCCAGGGGGAGTGCGCGGAACTCCTCGTCCACGACCTTGGTTGCGATGCTCACCCGCACCACGCTAGAGGGTGCCCGGGCGGTCGTTCAACAGCACGCGCTCATCGATCGGGCTTCACAGACTGCAAAGGTGCACACGCTGCAACAACGCACGCGATGCGAAGGCGCACACAAGGAAACGGGCGCGACAAGCCCTGCACATGCGAGGTTTTGCTGTCCGGATGCCGTAGCGTCTGGCCGCGTGCCGCCATCCGCACTACGCGATCGCAAACGAGAACGCACCCGCCGCGCCCTGTATCAGGCCGCCGCCGAACTGTTCGAAGCCAGAGGCTACGAGGCGACCACCGTCGCCGAAATCGCCGCCGCCGCCGAAGTGGGCACCCGGACCTTCTTCAATTATTTCGCCAGCAAAGAGGAACTGCTGTTCCCCGAACCGGACGACCGGGTGAGCTCGGCCGCACGCGCCATCGCGGCCCGCACGCCCGAGGAACGACCGGTGGAAGTGCTGCTGCGAGCGCTGCGGGCGGCCGGCGACGACCCGGGAGCGCAAGCGGGAGACAAACTCTCGGCACGCATCGCGGTGATCCGCGCGCAGGTGTCCCGTCACATCCCTGCGGTCAGTGGCCGGGCCGCCTACGCACAACTGTCGGCCCAGCAGGAAATCGCGCAGCAACTGCGCGCGGCGTTTCCGGACGAACTCGACGAGGTCGGGGCGGCCGCCCTGGTCGGCGCGGTGGTCGGGGCCGTGTCCGGTGCGCTCACCGCCCTGTTCCAGAGCGGGGCGGGCGGCGATCCGGACGAGTTGCAGCGCCGGATCCAGGACACCACGTCCACCGTGCTCGCGCCGTGGCTCACCGCGCCCCGTCCCGGGAGCGGGACCGAAGTCGTTGCGGGACAGCCCGCTCCGGGCCCGGGCGGAATCACCACTCGCGCACCCCAGGTTCGGCGGGACACGAGTGTGCCGCGCGCACCGGAGATTCGGCGCGACTTCACGGGACCGTATCCCGGTGAACCGCGGCGCGGGGCGCCGCCCCTGGCTCCGGCGCGCGGCAACTCGCCCGCCGCCAAGGCCTCCCAGGCCAGCCGGATCTTCGCCCCCGCCGAACCCCCGCTGCGCGACACGCTCGTCGGCCCGGTTCCCCGGGCGCACACCGGCTCCGGGCCGGCCTCGGCGGTGCAGCAGGACGGACCGGCGCGCAGCGCGGCGGTCACGGTCCAGGTCCGCGGCAATTTCACCGCCGAAGCCTGCGCGATCACGACACCGGCGGAGGTGTCGCGGGCGGTCCGGGTCTTCGGGGACACGGTTCGCCAGTCCGATTCCTGGAGCGGCACCGCTTCCGATACTCGGACGCCGTCGGCCGACGAGTCGTACGCCGTGCGCACCGACGCGGTCTCCGGCTTGACGCACGCCGGACCCTTCGCGACAGAGCAAGCCACGCTGGAGGATCAGCCCGCCCCGGCCGCCGTGCTTCGGACGGCGAACACCGCGCCCGTGGCCGAGGGAACCGCGCTGGCGGATCAGGCGGTCGAGTCCGTGCACGCGCCGGTCACGCCCGCGGAGCGTGTCGGCGACGCGGTCGCGGAAATCGCTGTGCGGCAGCCGAGTGCGGTCCCGCCGCGGGTCTCCGCACCGGCGGCGAACCCCGGGGACGAGCGAGAAACGCCCGCCCGCAACGTCGTCGACGCCGCGCACGCGGACGAACCGGCCGGCCGTGTGCAGCAATCCCCCGGTGTCATCCGAGAGACCAACTCGGACGGCGATATCGACGCGGCGTCCGATCTCGGCGCGGAGCCCGCGCCGATCGCGCCGGCACGACGGCATCGCCCGGCCCAGGTAACCACGGCCTGGGATTACGCGACCGATTCGCACACCGCCCGCGACGCGGAGTCCGGCGCCTTCGTGCGCCGGGAACCGGACGCCGAATCGGACACCGATGCCGGTGCGGTCGGTCAGCCGGCCTGGCGCGGCTCCGCGCCGCGCACGCTGCGTCCGGTGTCGGACAGCGGTGCGGTGGATGCTTCGGTGCCGGTGCCGGTGCCGGTGCCGGTGGCGATGCCGGACCCAACCTCGGTCTCAGTCCCGGACCCGGCACCAGTCTCATCTCCGGTGCCGGCCTCAGCTCCGCTCTCAGTCCCAGTGCCGGAACGCAGTTCGGCGAGTATCGCGGGCTCAGCCCCGGTCTCAGTTCCCGCGCCAAACAGCGGTTCGGCGAATATCCCGGTGCCGGTGCCGGTGCCGGACAGCGGTCCGGTGGATGCTTCCGTGCCCGTGCCCGTGCCCGTGCCCGTGCCCGTGCCCGTGCCCGTGCCCGCCTCGGCTTCAGTCCTGGAGCCGGCCCCGTTATCGGTCGGGGTGCTAGACAGCGGTTCAGTGAATGTCCCGGGCTCAGCCCCGGTCTCAGTCCTGGTGCCGGGGCCGGACAGCGGGTCGGCAAATGTCCCGGTGCGGGTCTCGACCTCGGCCCCGGTCTCGGCCCCGGAGCCGGAGGGCTCGGCGGTCGAGGTCGCCGGCGGTCGGCCCGAAGATGGTGCTGCACGGGCGTTTCGGACGGAGGGTGCGGCGACCGACAGCCGGGTGACCGCAGACACCGCAGGAGACACCGACATCGAGGGTAGGGAGCCCGCGTTCGAGGTTCGTGAGCTCCGGTCGGTGCCGCGGGAGCCCCTGTTCGCGCCCCGGGACGCGGTGACCGGCGCGGAGGTCGGAGCGCCGCGCGCGGCCACGAGCAGCGACGGCGGTTCCACGGCCGGTCCCGTGCCCTCGCGGGAAGCGAATCCGCAGCCGCGGCTCGCGGTGTCGATGCGGCATCTGGGCGCGGCGGTGCTGCGTCGGCAGACACCCGAGACACCGGTGTCCGCTACGACGGACGAGAGCGCGGCGGGGGAGTCCGAATCCCACTCCGCCGCCGAGGTTTCGGCGCTCGACTCGGATCGGGATCGAGCCGGTTCCGAAAACACCCTCGCCTGAACAGTTTTGACCGAACTTCCGGCCGGGTCACCCTTGAATGGTGGCCCGGCCGGAGTGCGTTCGGGAGGCGAAGCGTCGGAAGCCCGGCGTCCGCCGACCCGGGCGTCTTGTGACGAAAGTCAGGCGAACTGTTGCCAGCCGAGGCGGATGACCATCGCGGTCACCACGACCAGCAGGACTATGCGGACGAAGCCCGCGCCGCGCGCCAGGGCCATGCGGGAGCCGACGACCGAACCGGCGACGTTGGCGACGGCCATCGACAGGCCCAGGGCCCACAGGACGTGGCCGGTGGTTGCCAGGAACAGCAGGGAGCCGAGGTTCGAGCCGCAGTTGATGACCTTGGCCATCGCGGCGGCGCGCACGAACTCGGTGCCGAGCAGGGTCGCGAACGTGATGATCAGGAACGTGCCGGTGCCGGGGCCCAGGATGCCGTCGTAGAAGCCGATCAGGCCGGCCGCCAGGGCGGTCACCAGGATCGCCTTGCGTCGGGTCGGCGGATGCGTGGCCAGGGTGACCCCGATGGACGGGCGCGCGGTCACCACGATGGCCACGCCGATCAGCACCACCATGACGATGGGAATGAACAGCTCCCGGTCGATCAGCGCCACCGCCGCCGAACCGGCCGCGGCCGCCACACCCGCCAGCGCGGCCGCCGGGAGCAGCTGCTTCCACCGCATGGGCACCTTGCGCGCGAAGGTGATCACCGCCGCGGTAGTGCCGGAGAACGCGGCGAGCTTGTTGGTCCCCAGCGCCGTCTGCGGCGCCAGCCCCGGCATCACCACGAACAGCGTGGGCAGCACGATCAACCCGCCCCCACCCACCACGGCGTCGACCCACCCCGCCGCCAGCGCCGCACTCAGCAAGACCGCCCAGTCCACACCCGTCACCCGCCGAGCCAAGCAGACCGCGCCAACCCCGGGCAAACCACACACGCCCGCCGCGCTCCCGGTCCTGCCGCCCACGAGCAGCCCACGCGCACGCGATGCATTCTTCGGCGGGCGTTCCGCGAGCGCATGGTGGAGCGAACGCCTGGCACCGTCCGGTCGAATTCGGTCGCGGGGGTCCGCGCGCACTTGACGTATTGATCGGTGGCCGATTCGGCGAGCGTGTGGCGGGCGAGCGCATCGTCCCGGTCGGACCCGGCGCGGGGTGTCCGGGTAACTCGCGGCGGTCGGGGATCGGTGGGCGGGGGCGGGGCCGGGCCTAGGGTGGTGGGCATGCGCCGGTTCAGTTTGTGGCTGCGGGACAGGCCGCTGATCTCGGACTCCATGCTCGCGCTGGGTCTGCTGATCATCGACATGCTCGCCATCGGGGAGAGCAGGCATCGGGTCGTCTACGTCGTGCTGGGCGTGCTGCTCGTGCTGCCGATGGTGTTCCGGCGCACCTATCCGCGCGCGAGCGCCGTTGCGCTGGTGACATTCTCGATCTGCCTGACGCTCGTGCACTGGGGTCTCGCACAGGGCAACTCGCTGCATCCGGCGCTGCTGGGCCTGGGCATCATGCTGTACACGCTCGTCGCGTACGTCGGACGGCGCGAGGGCCTGTGGTACCTGGGCGCGCTGCTCGTCGACGGCGGCCTGTCCTATCTGCTGCTGGACACCCCCGAAGGCTTCACCGACACCGCCTTCACCGCCCTGTACTACGCCCTGTGCTGGACCCTGGCCGAATTCGTCGGCGCCCGCCACGCCTACGACAACGAGGTCGCCGCACGCCTGGCCGTGGCCGACTACGACCGCGAACGCCGCTCCCACGACGCCGTCGCCGCCGAACGCACCCGCATCGCCCGGGAACTGCACGACGTGGTCGCGCACGCGGTCAGCGTCATGATCGTGCAGGCCGACGGCGCCCGCTACACCCTGCGCCAGGACCCCGACGCCGCCGAGAAAGCCGTCACCATCATCGCCGGGACCGGCCGCGACGCCCTGCGCGAACTACGCCGCACGGTCGAACTGCTGCGCAGCGAACACGCGCCCGAAGGACTCCCGCAGCACGGCACCGCGGGCATCGCCAAGGTCGTGCACATGATGCGCGAGACGGGCCTGGCCGTGGGGCTGGAGATGGCGGGCGAACTCGACACCGTCAGCCCCGAGGTCAGCCTGGGCATTCACCGCATCGTGCAGGAGTCGCTCACCAACACCCTGCGCCACGCCGGCCCGGACCCGCGCGCGGAAGTCGTCGTGGCCCGCCGCGACAGCGACGTGCTCGTGGAAATCAGCGATTCGGGTCGTGGCGAACCGGCCTCGAACCGCATCCCCGGCAGCGGATTGGGCCTGCTGGGCATGCGCGAACGCATCGCGGTGCTGGGCGGCACATTGGACACCGGCCGAAACGGCAACGGCGGCTGGACGGTTCGCGCCACCATCCCGCTGGATCGAGCGGCGCTCGGCGACCTCGAACCCGACCGATAGATTGAACGGGTGCCGATCACCGTTCTAGTAGTCGACGATCAGGAGCTCATGCGCGCGGGATTGCGCATGGTGCTCGGCGCCCACCCCGACCTCGAGGTGGTGGGGGAGGCCGACAACGGCGCCACCGCCATCGCCCGCGCCGCCGAGTTGCGCCCCGACGTGGTCCTGATGGATGTGCGCATGCCCGTCACCGACGGCGTCACCGCCACCGCGCGCATCATCGAATCCGGTTGCGGCAGCCGCGTATTGGTCATGACCACCTTCGACCTGGACGAACACGCCCTCGGCGCGCTGCGGGCGGGGGCCAGCGGGTTCCTGCTCAAGGACACCCCGCCCGAGGACCTCATCTCCGCCATTCGCAGCGTCGCCGCCGGTGACGCCGTGGTCTCCCCGAAGGTCACCAAACGCCTGCTCGACCGCCTCATCGCCGACGATCCCGCCGCCGGGCGCGACCCGGGCGTGCTCGAGGTGCTGACCGCGCGTGAACGCGAGGTGCTCGAGCACATCGCGGTCGGGCGCTCCAACGCCGAGATCGCCGGGGTGCTGTTCCTGTCCGAGGCGACGGTGAAGACCCACGTCGGGCGGGTGCTGACCAAACTCGGGCTGCGCGACCGCGTGCAGGCCGTGGTGCTCGCCTACGAGACCGGCCTGGTCCGGCCGGGCAGCTCCTGATCGACCGCGGGCGCAGCCGAGCCGTTGTCCTCCGCGCCCGGCGCCGCGGAGCCGTCGCCCGATGCATCGGATCCGCGCAGCGCCGCGACCTCGGCCCGCAGCGCCCGGACCTCGGTGACCAGCGCACCGATCTCCTGATCGGCGCGGCCGCTCGATTCCTCCACCGCCTTGAGCTGATCCAGGACCCAGCTGGTCGCGGTGCCGATCGCGAAGCTGATCAGGCCGATGCCCAGCGTCATCAGGATCAGCGCGATGAACCGGCCCTCGGTGGTCACCGGATACACGTCGCCGTAACCGACCGTGGTCACCGACACCATCGACCACCACAGGGCGTCACCGAAATTCAGGATCTTGCTCTCGGGCGCGCCGTATTCGGCGTCGAAGAACGCCAGCGAACACAGGAACATGATGAGCAGCGAACTCGTGCCCACGAAGATCGCCAGCCGGGCGCGGGTGACCCGGCTGCGATTGAGACTGTCCAGCATGAGCAGGGCCGCGCGCATCAGCCGCAGCGGGCGGAACGGCGGCAGCAGCACGATCAGCACCTCGATCGGGCGGCGGCGCACGAACCGCCACCGGTCGGTCGAGAGCCACACCCGGATACCGAAATCGGCCGCGAACACCGCCCAGATGGCGATGTCGGTGACCGTGAGCCAGGTGTCCAGGCGCGGGGAAGCGCCGGTGTCCAGGACCTGCCAGGCGTACACGCCCACGAACAGCACGGCCAGGGTCAGCATCGGGACATTGGTGGCGCGCTCCCACGCCTGCCTGCGCGTGCGCGGGCGAGGTGCGTCCGGGGACGCCGAATCGAGCTGGACCATGGATCTACCTGTGTCGATGCGGGTGCGCTGCCTGATGCATCGCGAGCTGGAAAGGCGACGCTACAGTTCGCGCCGGATGTGAGAACCACCGCATCGGGAGAAAAATCGCGCCATCGGTCGTTGACGGAGTAGATCGCTCGAAAGGAGCGCCCCCCATGCCCGCACTGCTGTTCCTGGCCTACTTCGCAGCCGAGATCGCCACCCTGGTGCTCTTCGGTCACCTCATCGGCGTCTTCCCCACGATCCTGCTGCTCGTGCTGGGTTCGGCGGCCGGTCTGATCCTGGTCCGCTCGCAGGGCCGGCGCGTGTTCGAGGGCTTCCGGCGCGCGTCGCGCGGTGAGCTGGACCCAGGCACCGCGGTCGCCGACGGCGCACTGGTCACCGTCGGCGCGGTCCTGATGTTCGTGCCGGGCCTGCTCACCTCGCTGCTGGGCCTGCTGGCCCTGACCCCGGTGACCCGGTTCCTGCTGCGCCCGCTGGTCGCGGCGTTCGCGGCCCGCAGGCTCTCGCGGGTGGCGACCGCGGTCGGCCCGTACGGGTACCGCAACGTGGTGATCGATCCCGACGGCGAGGTCATCGACGCGACCGTCGTCGGGGAGTACTACGACGACGGCCAGGGCCCGGCCCGGCGCATGATCATCGACGGCTCGACCGACTTCACCAAGCCCACACACTGATCGCGGGCACGACCCCCGCTTCCACGAGGGCCGAGCGCACACCGCGCTCGGCCCTCGCGCTGTAGATAGGGCGGGCCCACCCGGAGGATGCGTACCTGCGCCGCGTTCGTTCGCGGGGAGAGCTGTCAGGCGCACCAGCTGTGACGAGCGGTCGGGATTCGCTCAATGGTGCGCGTGGATCGACTCGATCCCCGGTGCGCGCACGACAGGATGTAGCGACGGCCGGTCGCGGGTGGACCCGTGCAGACAGGCCGCTCGTTCCGCTGTGCGGTAGTGCGGTTGCGGGCGGGCGAGCCGCGTGCGGCAGACTGGAAACCCGTGAGTACCCAGTTGCTTGTCGGCGGCCGAATCTACAGTTCGAGTAACCCGGATGCCACGGCCATGGCGGTCACCGATGGCACCGTGGTGTGGGTCGGCGCGGACCGCGCCGGGCGCGCGCTGCACCCGGACGCGGAGATCGTCGAGATGGACGGCGCGTTCGTCGCGCCCGCCTTCGTGGACCCGCACGTGCATGTCACCGCCCTGGGGCTCAAACTCACCGGACTCGATCTGGCACAGGCGAGTTCGCTCGATCACTGCCTGGACCTGTTGCGCGCGTACGCCGCCGCGCATCCGGACGGGCCGATCCTGGGCGACGGCTGGGACGAGACCGCCTGGCCCGGCGGCCGCGCACCCACCCCGGCCGAGATCGACGCCGCCGCACCCGGTCGCCTGGTGTATCTGGCTCGGGTGGACGCGCATTCGGCCGTGGTCTCCACCCCGCTGCTGGACACGGTCCCCGGAATCACCGCGGCCACCGGCTTCACCCGCGGCGAGCCGCTGCGCGCCGACGCCCACCATCGCGTCCGCCGCGCCGCCCTGGGCGCGCTCGATCCGGCCCGGCGCGAGCTCGCTCGCCGCGCCGCGCTCGACGCCGCCGCCGCGCAGGGCATCGCCGCCGTGCACGAATGCGCGGGACCCGACATCTCCGGCGAGACCGATGTGCGTGAGCTGCTGGACTTCTCGCACGGGGTCGAGGTCCGCGCCTACTGGGGCCAGGCCGTGCGCACCGCCGACGAGGCCCGCACCCTGAGCAAGGAACTCGGCGTGCACGCCCTGGGCGGCGACCTGTTCGTGGACGGTTCGATCGGCTCGCACACCGCGCTGCTGCGCGCCCCCTACGCCGGTCTGGACACTCGCGGCACCGCCTACCTGGACCCGGAAACCATTGCCGCCCATGTCCTGGCCTGCACCGAAGCCGGCATCCAAGCCGGATTCCACGTGATCGGCGACGCCGCCATGGACGCGGTCGTCGAAGGCTTCGACCAGGTCGTGGCGCAGGTGGGCGGTCCGGCGTTCGCCACCCGCGGGCATCGGGTGGAACACGCGGAGATGATCGACCCCGGGCAGATCGAGAAGCTCGCCGCCTGGGGCGTGATCGCCAGCGTGCAACCGGCTTTCGACGCCGCCTGGGGCGGACCCGACGGCATGTACGCGGCCCGCCTCGGCGCCGAGCGCGCCGCCACCTTGAACCCCTTCGCCGCCATGGCCGCCGCGGGCATCTCCCTGGCCATCGGCTCCGATTCCCCGGTCACCGCCCTGAACCCGTGGGCCGCGATCCGGGCCGCCGCCCACCACCGCACCCCGGGCCACCAGATCTCCCCGCGCGCGGCCTTTGCCGCAGCCACCCGCGGCGCCTGGCGCGCGGGCGGGGTCCGCGACGGCCTGGCGGGCACCCTGGTCCCCGGCGCCCCCGCCTCCTACGCGGTCTGGGACGCCGCGGACCTGGTGGTCGCCGCCGCCTCGGACAAGGTCCAGCGCTGGTCGACCGACCCGCGCTCCCGAGTCCCGGGCCTGCCGCCGCTGGACCCGGACGCCGAACTGCCCCGCTGCCTGCGCACCGTGCACCGCGGGGTCACGATCCATGGCAACTGACTCCACCCCCGAGACCACCCCGCCCCCAACCTCTTCGGACCCCACGCCCTCGAACCGATCCACCTCCGGTGCGAGCTCCGGGTCCGCGTCCGCGGGTTCGAGCGGCCCGGCGGAGTCACGACCCGTGGCAGCGGACCTCGCCGCCGAGAAGATCCCGCCGCGGGCCACGTCCGAGGACACCGAACGTGTTTCGGCCGCCGCGCCACACCCGGGGGCGGATCCATCCGGCCCCGATGAGACGCCGGGCAGCGGCGTGGCAGGGGAGAACGGTGCGAACGCCGATGACCGTGGCGCGGCCGGTGCCGCGACGAACGGCGTGCTTGCGACGCCGGCCTCGGCCGGTGCGGCGCCGGCGGCGGGGCGGAGCGGGATGATCGCCCGCACGGCCGGGGTGGTTGCCGCGCATCCGGTGCTCACGCGAATGCTGTGCTCCGTGCTGGCGGGTTTGTTGTTGTTCGCGAGTTTTCCGCCGCGGACTTTGTGGTTTCTCGCACCGGTCGGTATTGCGATTCTCACACTCACCGTGCGCGGAAACGGGCGGCTGCGTGGGGGATTCGGATACGGAATGCTGGCGGGTCTGGCGTTCTTTCTGCCTTTGCTGCCGTGGACCGGAATTTACGTCGGGCCGCTGCCGTGGATCGGATTATCGACCGCGTTGTCGGTGTACGTCGGGCTGTTCGGGCTGCTGGTGCGCCTGGTGGGGCGGCTGCCGGGGTGGCCGCTGTGGGCGGCGCTCATGTGGTCGTTCACCGAATGGGGGCGCTCGAGCTTCCCGTTCGGCGGGTTTCCTTGGGGCAGGCTCGCTTTCGGTCAGGCCGACGGGTGGTACCTGCCCTACGCCATGATCGGCGGCGCGCCGGTCGTGAGCTTCGCGGTGGCGCTGACCGGCACCGGGCTGGCCGCGTGCGCCGTGTGGTTGCTGGAGGCGCGTAACACATCCGGTGATCCGGTAGGTCCGAATCCTCCCAGATCGGGGCGTTCGCGTCCCATATCGTGGAACCGGATTGTTGCTGCGGCAATGCTTGTGGCTATAGTTCCGATCACCGGAGTGATCCTCCGGACCGCGCTGCCCGGCCCGGAGGACGGCAACCGGCCGATCACGGTCGCCGCGATCCAGGGCAGCGTGCCGCGGCTGGGCCTGGACTTCAACGCTCAGCGCCGCGCCGTTCTCGACAATCACGTCAAGCGTACCGAAGAACTCGCCGGGGCGGTTGCCGCCGGGCAGGCCCCGCAACCGGATGTGGTTGTGTGGCCGGAGAATTCCTCGGACATCGATCCGCTGCGCAATGCCGATGCCGCCGCGCTCATCCGGCAGGCCGCACGAGACATCAAGGCGCCCATCCTGGTTGGCGCGGTGCTCGTGAACGATGATCGCACGACCACGAATTCGGTCATGGTGTGGACCGAGGCGGGTCCCGCGGAGCGGCACGACAAGAAGATCATCCAGCCCTTCGGTGAGTACCTCCCGATGCGCTCGTTCTTCCGGCTCTTCTCCGAATATGCCGATCGCGCCGGATATTTCGTGCCCGGCCACGGCGACGGCGTGGTGCACGTGGATCCGGCGGGCGGCGGTGACCCGGTCGCCATCGGGGTGGCGACCTGTTACGAGGTCGCCTTCGATCGCGCCTTCCAGGACGCCATGCGCGCGGGTGCGCAACTGCTGACCGTGCCCTCCAACAACGCCACCTTCGGCGACAGCGAGATGACCTATCAGCAACTGGCCATGTCGCGGGTGCGTGCGGTGGAGCACGGTCGCGCCGTGGTGGTTTCGGTGACGACGGGGGTCAGCGCGATCATCACCGCGGACGGTGTCATCCAGCAGCGCACCGAGCAGTTCGTGCCGGCCGCGCTGGTGGCCTCGGTACCGCTGCGCACGGATACGACACTCGCGACGCGGATAGGGCCCGCGCCGGAACGGATCCTGTGTATTCTGGCCGCGGTTGCCGCCCTGGCGGCGGCATGGCGACGGCGCGCGCACACCCACGCGGGTCCGTCCGATCCGGACGCCGGTACCCACCCGGCGCGCTAGTCGCGGGCACGTATGACGAGGGCCGTCCCGCTCGGCGGAGTCCAATTCGCCGAAATTTAGCCAAGCCCAGTTACTTCGGTTGATATGTCCGAATTCAATCCGGTTCCCTATGCGAGTTACGTGAAAATCGCGAGGTTTGCTTTGAAGTAGCTGATCACAATATCGCTCCGCCGACGCCGTTCGTTGCCGGGCAACTCGAGATCACCACCGATCCAGTCGGCGTGATGCTCCGAATCATAGGGCGTGGATCACGTCCTAAGGCTCGCGCGTGCGCGAAAGCCGAACGGTTCGGGGCACGGGGGTTCGGGGAGTTGCGTCAACAGCGGCAGAAGGAGTGATTGATGAGTTCATTGGCCACCGATCGTGTCGACCAATGTTCTTCGGGTGAATTCTCGGCTCAACCATTCGCGCTCTCTCCCGCGCAATCGGCCCTCTGGTACGCGCAACGCATTCGGCCCGACATTCCGCTCACCATCGCCCAGTACGTGGAGATCCACGGCGATCTGGATGTCGGCCGTCTGCTGTACGCCGTCGAGCGGTTCGGCGCGGAGACCGAGGTCGGGCATGTGCGGATGTGGGAGATCGACGGGGTGCCGTATCAGGCGGTCGATCCCACCTGGCGGCCCGGCTGGGCGCGGATCGACATGCGCGAGGAACCCGATCCGCGCGCCGCGGCCCTGGCCTGGATGAACGATCACGCCAGCTCGCCCATCGACATCGAACACGATCCGCTCACCATCAATGTGGTGCTGCGGACCGGTGATTCGGACTACATCTGGTACTCGCGCGGCCATCACATCGTCATCGACGGCTACGGCGCCATGAACGCGCTCACTCGCACCGCGGAGATCTACACCTCGCTCGAGGACCACACCGAGCCGGTCGTCTCCCGCGCCACCCCGCTGTCCACCATCTACGGCGACGAGAACCGCTACCGCGAGACCAGCCGCTTCCGCAGCGACGGCGACTACTGGCGCGAACAGCTCGACGGCGTGAACGAACCCATCACGCTGGCCGCCACCAGTGTCGTCGGAGCCGGATCCGACGCGGGCCGCCGCTGCGCCACCGCGGTACTCGGCCAGCACGTGGCCGACGCCGTGCAGGCCGCCGCGAGCGCCTTCGGCTCCAACACCTCCGCGCTCTTCGTCGCCGCCCTGGCCTGCTACGTCCGCGCCGTCACCGGCAACCAGGACGTGGTGCTCTCGCTGCCGGTCTCCGCGCGCACCACCGTGGCGCTGCGCCGCTCCGCGGGCGTGGTCTCGAACGTGGTGCCGGTGCGCGTGCGCTTCGACGCCGCGGCCACCGTGGCCGACGCCGTGCGCGCGGTCGAACTCCAGATCACCGGCGCCCTGCGCCACCAGCGCTACCGCAGCGACGACATCCGCCGTGACTGCGGCTACTCCCGGGACGCCCGCGGCTTCTTCGGGCCCATGGTCAATCTCATGCTGTTCCACAGCGAGTTGAAGTTCGGCAGTCTGGTCGGCTCGCTCAACGTGCTCTCCACCGGCCCGGTCGAAGACCTGTCCATCAACCTCTACAACGGCGTCGGCAATCGCATCCACATCGACTTCGAGGCCAACCCGCGCCTGTACGGCGACGCCGAACTCACCATGCACCACGGCCGCTTCCTGGACTTCATGGAGCGCTTCCTGCACGCCGCACCCGAGCAGGTCGTCGGCGATCTGCCCGCGCTCACCGAACTCGAGCGCGAACGCGTTCTGCACGAATGGAATTCGACCCAGGTCGCCCGCCAGGAAGGCACCCTGGCCGGGCTCTTCGCCGAGCGCGCCGCACTGTCCCCGAACCGGATGGCGCTGGACTTCGAGGGCGATACCCTGACCTACGCCGCCTTCGACGACCGCGCCAATCGCCTGGCGCGCGAACTCATCTCACGCGGCGCCGGCCCCGACACCGTGGTCGCGCTGGCCATCCGCCGCAGCCACGAACTGCTCATCGGCATGTACGCCATCGTCAAGGCGGGCGCGGCCTACCTGCCGCTGGACCCCGACCATCCCGCCGACCGCGTCGCCCAGGTGCTCGACCAGGCGCGCCCGCTGTGCGTGCTCACCGCCAGCCGCGACGCCCTCGAACTGCCCGCGGGCGCACCCCGATTCGACATCGACAGCGCCGACCTGGACGACCGGTCCGGCCGCCCGGTCACCGACGCCGAACGCACCACCCCGCTGCGCCCGGACCACCTGGCGTACGTGCTGTTCACCTCCGGCTCCACCGGCAAGCCCAAGGGCGTGGGCGTGAGCCATGCCGCCATCGTGAACCGCCTGCGCTGGATGCAGCACGCCTATCCCCTCGACGCCACCGACGTCGTGCTGCAGAAGACCCCCGCCACCTTCGACGTCTCGGTGTGGGAATTCTTCTGGCCCTTGCAGATCGGCGCCCGCCTGGTCATCGCCGCCCCCGACGGGCACCGCGACCCCGGCTACCTGGCCCGGGTCATCGCCGACAAGCGGGTCACCACCGCGCACTTCGTGCCGTCCATGCTCTCGGTCTTCCTCACCGACACCGACGTGGCCGGCTGCACGGGCCTGGCCCGGGTCTTCTGCTCCGGCGAAGCCCTGCCCGCCGCCACCGTCGCCGAGTTCCACACCGCCCTGGGCGCCGGCCCCGACGCACCGCAACTGCACAACCTGTACGGCCCCACCGAAGCCGCCGTCGACGTCACCGCCTGGCACTGCACCCCCGGCGCCACCGACGTGCCCATCGGTTCCCCGGTGTGGAACACCCGCACCTACGTCCTGGACACCCGGCTGCAGCCCGTCGCCCCCGGCGTCGTGGGTGAGCTCTATCTCGCGGGCGTGCAGTTGGCGCGCGGTTACCTGGGCCGCCCGGGCCTGTCCGCGGATCGATTCGTCGCCAACCCCTTCACCCCCGGCACCCGCATGTACCGCACCGGCGACCTCGTGCGCTGGCGGGCCGGGCGCACCGGCGTGCTGGAATACCTGGGCCGCAGCGACTTCCAGGTCAAGATCCGCGGTCTGCGCATCGAACTGGGGGAGATCGAGACCGCGCTGCTGAGCGATCCGCGCGTGGCCCGCGCGGTGTGCGTGGCCCGGCGCGGCCGCGGTGGCGACGAACTCGCCGCCTACGCCGTCGCCGCCCCCGGCGCCGGCCCGCTCGATCCCGCCGAACTCAGTGCCGGTCTGCGCAAGCTGCTGCCCGGCTACATGGTGCCCGCCGCGCTCATGGTGCTCGACGAACTACCACTGAGCGCCAACGGCAAGGTCGACCGCAAGGCTCTGCCCGACCCGGAGATCGCGCTGCGCCGCCCCGCGCGCGTGGCCACCGAACCGGGCACCGAGGCCGAGCGCCGGCTCGTGGCCATCTTCGCCGAAGTCCTGGGCACCGAGGACATCGGCGTCGAGGACAACTTCTTCGATCTGGGCGGCAACTCGCTCAGCGCCGCGCGCGCCATCGCCCGCGTCAACGCCGCGCTCGGCGCGGCCCTGACCATCCGCGATCTGTTCGAATACTCCACCATCAGCGCCCTGGCCGCGCGGCTCGACGCCCCGCAGCCCGAGAGCGCCACGCTCAAACTCGTGGCCGGCGCACGGCCCGAACACATTCCGCTGTCCCTGGCACAGCAGCGACTGTGGATCCTCAACCGCTTCGCCGAGCACGCCGCCGCCTACAACATGCCGCTCGCGGTGGAACTGACCGGGCCCCTGGACATCTCGGCCCTGCGCGCCGGTCTGCTCGACGTGCTCGAACGGCACGAGAGCCTGCGCACCACCTTCCCCGACACCCCCGACGGGCCCGGCCAGGTCGTGCACCCGGCGGCGGAGATCCCGCTCACCCTCGAACCCGTCGACGCCACCGACGACGACGTGCAGCGCCTCGCCGGGGAATTCGCCGGTTACGGCTTCGATCTGCGCAGCCAGGCCCCGGTCCGGGTGGCGCTGTACAACATCGGGCCGGACAAGCACGTCTTCCTCATGGTGCTGCACCACATCAGCGGCGACGGCTGGTCCATCGCCCCGCTGACCCGCGACATCATGAGCGCGGTTGCCGCCCGCACCGCCGGCGCGGCCCCGGACTGGACGCCGCTGCCGGTGCAGTACGCCGATTTCGCGCTGTGGCAGCGCGAACTGCTCGGCGACGAGGCCGATCCCGCCAGCGCGCTGTCCAAGCAGCTGGCCTACTGGCGGGCCGCCCTGGCCGATCTGCCGGATCAGCTGGATCTGCCGCTGGACCGCCCGCGCCCGCGCCGGCGCTCCACCGACGGCGGCAGCGTCGAATTCACCATTTCCGCCGCCACCCGCAAGGCCCTGGCCGCGGTCGCCGCCGAACGCGGGGTCAGCACCTTCATGGTCCTGCACGCGGCGCTGGCCACGGTGCTCTCGCGCCTGTGCAACACCACCGACATCGCCATCGGCACACCCATCGCGGGCCGCAGCGATCCGGCGCTGGACGAACTCGTCGGCATGTTCGTCAACACCCTCGTGCTCCGCACCCGGGTCGACCCGGCCGCCGGATTCGACCGCATGCTCGCCGAGGTCCGCGACACCGACCTCAACGCCTTCGCCAACGCCGACGTGCCCTTCGAACGGCTCGTGGACGTGGTCAACCCCGAACGCTCCGCGGCCCGGCACCCGCTGTTCCAGGTCATGCTCTCCTACGACAGCACCCCCGAACTGAGCTTCGAGCTGCCCGGGCTCAGCGCCACCGTGCTGCCCATGCAGGTCGACGTCGCCAAGTTCGACCTGCAGCTCACCGTGCACGAGCCGCTGGGCGTGAGCGCCGAGGACGCCGGACTCACCGCCGAATTCGGTTACGCCGCCGACGTTTTCGACCACGCCACGGTCGAGGCGATCGCCCGGCGCTTCGGTTCGGTCCTGGACGCGGCCGTCGCCGACCCGAGCGTGCCCGTGGGCGATCTGCCGCTGCTGGACGCCCGCGAAACCGCCAAGCTCGTGCCCATCATGGGCGCGCCCGGCGAACCCGGCACCACCCTGGCCCGGCTGCTCACCGACACCGCCGAACGCGTGCCCGACAGCGTCGCGGTCCGATTCCAGCACCGCGACACCACCTACCGCGATCTCGACGAACGCTCCAACCGCCTGGCCCGGGTGCTCATCGAGCACGGCGCCGGACCCGAGGTCGTGGTGGCCATCGCGCTGCCCCGCAGCCTGGACAGCATCCTCGCGGTGTGGTCGGTCGCCAAGACCGGCGCCGCGTACGTGCCGATCGACCCGGACTACCCGGCCGACCGCATCGCGCACATGCTCTCGGACTCCGGCGCCATGCTCGGCCTCACCGACGCGCACCACCATGCCGACATGCCCACCTGGCCCGCCAACCGCGGCCGGCACCGCAAGACCTACGTCGACTGGCTGCTGCTGGGCTCGGACGAACTCAGCGCCGAATGCGCCCGGTTCCCCGTCACCCCCGTCACCGACGCCGACCGGCACCACCCGCTGCGCACCGCCGGCCCGGCCTACCTGATCTACACCTCCGGCACCACCGGCAAACCCAAGGCCGTGGTCGTCACCAACGCCGGTCTGGCCTCGCTCGCGCACGAGCAGATGCACCTGTTCAAGGTCACCGACACCGCCCGCACCCTGCACTTCTCCTCCCCGAGCTTCGACGCCTCGGTCCTGGAACTGCTGCTGGGCTTCGCGGCGGGCGCCACCATCGTGGTCGCCCCCGCGGGCATCTACGGCGGTGTCGAACTGGCGAATCTGCTGCGCGCCGAACGCATCACGCACGCCTTCGTCACCCCGGCCGCCCTGGGCACCGTCCCCGCGGACGCGCTGCCCGAACTCGAGGCGGTCGTCGTCGGCGGCGAAGCCTGCCCCGAAGACCTGGTCCGCGTCTGGACCGACCCGCGGTCGCGGCCGCCCGAGGCGCCGCAGCGGCGCATGCACAACATGTACGGCCCCTCCGAGGCCACGGTCGCCGCCACCGCCACCGGACCCATGGTGGCCGGGCAGCCCGTGCCCATCGGCCTGCCGGTGCGCGGTATGCGCCTGTTCGTGCTCGACGGCCGCCTGCACCCGGTCCCGCCGGGCGTGGCGGGCGAGCTGTACCTGTCCGGTCCCGGTCTCGCCCGCGGCTACCTGGGCAGGCACGGCCTCACCGCGCAGTCCTTCCCGGCCAACCCGCACGGCCGGCGCGGCGAACGCATGTACCGCACCGGCGATCTCGTGGTCTCCGACACCGCCGGGCAGCTGCGCTTCCTGGGCCGCGCCGACGACCAGATCAAGATCCGCGGCTTCCGCATCGAGCTGCGCGAGATCGACCACGTGCTGCGCGCCCACCCGGGCATCACCTTCGCGCTCACCGTCGTGCACAACGACGAGCGCGGCGTCCCGCGCCTGGTCTCCTACCTCACCGCCGACACCGCACTCGATTCCGCGGCCGTGCTGGCCACCGCGCGCGGGCGCCTGCCCGGCTACATGGTGCCCTCGGCGCTGACCATCCTGGACACCGTCCCGGTGACCCAGTCCGGCAAGCTCGACCGAAAAGCCCTGCCCGCACCGGATTTCGGCGCCATCGCGCCATCGCGCGCCCCCGGCACCGAGATGGAGCAGCAGGTCGCGCAGGTCTTCGGCGCCGTCCTGGGCGCGCCGATCCACGGTGCCGAGGACAACTTCTTCGACATCGGCGGCAACTCCCTGCTCGCCACCCGGCTCACCGCCGCCCTGCACCACGAGTTCGGGGTGGAACTGCCGGTCCGCGCGATCTTCGAGGCCCCCACCGTGGCCGGGGTCGCGGTCCGGCTGCAGGAGGCGCCCCGGACGCGGAAAGCGGCGCTGGCGGTGCACACCCCGCGCCCGGAGCGCATACCACTGTCCCTGCCGCAGCAGCGACTGTGGTTCCTCAATAGATATTCCCCCGAATCCAGCGCGTACAACATCGCGTTCGTGCTGCGAATCGACGGCGATCCGAACGTCGAGGCACTGCGCGCCGCTCTCACCGACCTGGTGGATCGGCACGAAGTGCTGCGCACGGTCTTCCCCGAGGACGAACAGGGCGCCTTCCAGCGCCTGCTCGAGACCGCGCACTGCCTGCCCGCACTGGACCCCATCGAAACCGACGAGACCGGCGCCCAGCACGCCCTGCGCGCGCTGGCCCGCCGCGGCTTCGACCTGACCCGCGAGATCCCGCTGCGAATGACGTTGCTGCGCACCGGCAATCGCCGGCACCTGCTCGGCATCACGCTGCACCACATCGCCGCCGACGGCTGGTCGCTGGGCCCGCTCACCCGGGACCTGGCCATCGCCTACACCGCCCGGCACGGCGGGGCCGCCCCGGCCTGGCCGCCGCTGCCGGTGCAGTACGCGGACTTCAGCCTCTGGCAGCGCGCCTGCCTGGGCCAGGAGTCCGATCCCGAGAGCGCCGCCGCGACCCAGCTCGCGTACTGGCGCACCGCGCTCGCGGATCTGCCCGAGGAAATGCCGCTGCCCTACGACCGGCCCCGCCCGGCCGCGCCCACCCAGCGCGCCGGCGCGGTGCGCTTCGAGGTCGCCGAGGAACTGCAGCGCCGCATCGCCGAAGTGGCTCGCGCACACGGGGTCAGCGTGTTCATGGTGCTGCGCACCAGCCTGGCGGTGCTGCTGCGCACCGTCACCGGCGGGCGCGACGTCGTGATCGGCACCCCGGTCGCCGGGCGCGGGGACACCCGCCTGGACGAGCTCGTCGGCATGTTCGTCAACACCCTGATCCTGCGCTCGGACGTGGACCCCGATCGCGGGTTCGCCGAACTGCTGCAGGCCGACCGCGACACCGAACTCGCCGCCATGGCCAACGCCGAGGTGCCGTTCGAACGGGTCGTGGAGGAACTGGGCACCGGCGGCGTCCGGCCCGTCCTGCAGGTGGCACTCACCGTGCAGGACACCCCGGTCCCCACCCTGCACCTGCCCGGACTGGCGCTGGAAGCCGACGAACTCGATATCGCGCTCGCGAAGTTCGATCTCGAACTGCGGGTGCTGCCCGGGACCGCGCCCGAACAGCGCGTGTTCGAATTCCTGTACGCCGCCGAACTTTTCGACCAGGCCACGGTGCAGACCCTCGCCGAGCGCCTGAACCGGATCTTCGCCGCCGTCGCGGCAGACCCGCGCGTGCGGATCCGCGACATCGACGCCCGCACCGACGCCGAACGCGAACTGTTCACCCCCGCCTGGGGCCCGGCGCCCGAACCGCAGTGCAGCCTGGCGGCCTACTTCGCCGCCACCGCGCACCTGAACCCCGATCGCGACTTCGTGCAGTTCGGCGACACCGCGCTGAGCTACCTCGAATCCGACGTGTACTCGAACCGCCTGGCGCGCGCCCTCATCCGGCGCGGGCTCGGCCCGGGGGACCGGGTCGCGCTCGGGCTCACCCGCTCGGTGGAATCGGTGCTGTCGGTGCTGGCCGTCGCCAAGTCCGGCGCGGCCTTCGTCCCGGTCGACCCCAACTACCCGGCCGACCGGGTGCGGCACATGCTCACCGACTCCGGCTGCGCGGTCGGCATCAGCATGGGCGAGCACGCCGACCGGCTCTACGCCGCGGCCGGCGAGCACGCCATGGAATGGCTGCTGCTCGACGATCCCGAACTCCTGGACGAGCTCGAGGTCCTGGACGACGGCCCGATCACCGACGCCGACCGGGTCGACACCCTGTGGACCGCCGACCTGGCCTACGTCATCTACACCTCGGGCTCCACCGGAAAACCCAAGGGCGTGGCCGTCACCCACGGCGGCCTGTCCAACTTCGGCGACGAGATCCGCGACCGCATGCGGGTGGAGCGCGAATCGCGCACCATGCACTTCTCCTCGCCGAGCTTCGACGCCGCCATCTTCGACCTGCTGCTGACCATCGGCGCCGGCGCGACCATGGTCATCGTCCCGACCGACATCTACGGCGGCGACGAACTCGCCGCGCTCATGGAACGCGAGGAGATCAGCCACACCTTCCTGACCCCCGCGGCCCTGGCCACCATCGACCGCGACGCGTGGGAACTGCCCGGCCTGCGGTCCATCGCGGTCGGCGGCGAGGCGTGCGGCCCGGAACTGGTTTCCCGCTGGGCGCCCGGCCGGTTGATGTTCAACGGCTACGGGCCCACCGAGGCCACCGTGGTCATCAGCATCGCCGGGCCGATGCAGCCCGGGGAGCCGGTCACCATCGGCACCCTGGTGCGCGGCGCCCGGGCACTGGTGCTGGACGAGCGCCTGCGGCCGGTTCCGGTCGGTGTCCCCGGCGAGCTGTACGTCGGTGGCCAGGGCGTCGCCCGCGGCTACCTGGACCGGCTCGGGCTCACCGCGGCGCGGTTCGTCGCGGACCCGCACGGTCCCGCGGGCGGGCGCATGTATCGCACCGGCGACGTCGTGCGCTGGACCGCCGCGGGCGAACTGTTCTACCTCGGCCGCAGCGACCACCAGGTCAAGGTCCGCGGCTTCCGCATCGAACTCGGCGAGATCGACGCCGTGCTCACCGCGCATCCCGCGATCCACTTCGCGCACACCGAGGTTCGCGAGATGGCGGGCACGGCGCGCATCGTCTCGTTCGTGCTGCCCGCCCAGCCGGGCGGCGCGGTCGACCCGGACGCGCTGCGTGCGCACTGCGCCGATCGCCTGCCCGCGCACATGGTGCCGGGCTCGCTCACCGTGCTCGAGCGCATTCCGCTGACCCCGGTCGGCAAACTCGATCGCGACGCGCTGCCCGAACCGCAGGCCGTGGTCGCCGTCGTGTCCCGCGCACCCGAGACCGAGACCGAACTCCTGGTCGCGGGCATCATGGGCGACCTGGTCGGGGCCGAACAGCTCGGCGCCGACGACAGCTTCTTCGAGATCGGCGGAAACTCGCTGCTGGCAACCCAATTGGTGGCCCGGCTGGCCGCGGCCACCGGCGTCCGGCTCGAGGTGCGCGCGCTGTTCGCCGCACCCACCGTCGCCGGACTCGCCCAGGCGCTGGACAGCGGACCCGCCACCACCGAACTGCGGCCCGAACCGCACCGGCGGGTACGGCCCGAACGGATTCCGCTGTCCGCCGCCCAGCGCAGGCTCTGGTTCCTGGAGAAGTTCAACGCCACAGGGGAAGCACTGGGCGCGTACAACATTCCGGTCGCCCTGCGCCTGAGCGGTGAGCTGAACGTGCAGGCCCTGCACGCGGCGCTGCACGCGGTCCAGCGCAGGCACGAAACCCTGCGCACGGTCTTCCCCGAACTCGACGGCGAACCCCGCCAGCACGTGCTGGACGCGGCGGAGGCGGCGATCTCGCTGCCGCTGCGCACCATCCCCGCGCCCGAGGTGACCGCCGAGGTGCGCCGGGTGGCCGCCGCCGGATTCGACCTGGGCGCCACCGTTCCGGTGCGCGCGGCCCTGCTGCGCCTGACCGGCGTCGACAGCGCCACCGCCGAACACGTCCTGGTCCTGGTCGTGCACCACATCGCCATGGACGGCTGGTCCCTGCAACCGCTCGCCGCCGACGTGGCCGCGGCCTACCGGTCCTACGCCGGCGGCCGCGAACCCGACTGGCCCGAATTGCCCATCCAGTACGCCGATTACACGCTCTGGCAACAGGACGTGCTCGGCGCGGAGACCGAGGCGGACTCGGTCATCAGCCGCCAGCTCGACTACTGGCGCGGCGCCCTGGCCGGCATCCCGGAACTGCTCTCGGTCCCGGCCGACCGCCCGCGCCCGCCGGTGCCCAGCTACCGCGGCGGCACCGTCACCTGCACCCTCGACGCGTTCACGCATCGCGAATTGCAGGCCCTGGCCGCCGAACACGGCGTGACCATGTTCATGGTGCTGCACGCCGCCCTGGTGGCCCTGCTGCACCGGGTCACCGCCGATGACGACATCACCGTCGGCACGCCCATCGCCGGGCGCGGGCACCCGGCCCTGGACCGCATGATCGGCATGTTCGTCGGCACCCTGGTGCTGCGCACCCGCCTGGACTCCGGCGCCGCGTTCGGCGACCTGCTGCGCGCGGTCCGCGACACCGACCTGGAAGCCTTCGCCCACGCCGACGTCCCGTTCGAGCGGCTGGTCGAGGTCCTGAATCCGGTGCGCTCGCAGGCACACCACCCGATGTTCCAGGTCATGCTCTCGGTGCAGAACCAGCCCGTCCGGGTCCTGGAACTGCCCGGGCTGCGCATCGAGGCCGACGACGCCGATCCCGGCATCGCCAAATTCGATCTGCAGTTCACCCTCACCGAATCCTGGACCCCGGGCCGCGAACCCGACGGCATCACCGTCTCGGTCGACTACGCCGCCGACCTGTTCGAGCACGCCACCGCCCAGCGCCTGGCCGATCGCTTCGTCCGCCTGCTGGGCGCGGCCGCGGCCGCCCCCGGCACCGCGGTCGGCGACCTCGAACTCCTGGACGCCGCCGAATGGACCGCGCTCGCCCCGGTCCGCGGTGTCGAAGCCGGTGTGCCCGTGACCTTCCCGGAGGTCTTCACGGCCGCCGCCGACCGCAACCGCCAGGCCGTGGCGGTGCGGGCGGGCGGCACACAGATCTCCTACGACGCCCTGGACCGCTGGACCAACCGGCTCGCCCGGGTGCTCATCGGCTACGGCGTCGGCCCGGAAACCCTGGTCGCCATGGGCATTCCGCGCTCGGCCGAGTCGGTGGCGGTCACGCTGGCCATCGCCAAGGCCGGCGCGGCGTTCGTGCCGGTCGATCCCACCTACCCGGCCCAGCGCATCAGCCACATGCTCACCGATTCCGGTGCGGCCATCGGCATCACGCTCGCCAAGCATCGCGAGCGCATGCCCGACGGCGCGAACTGGACCGTGCTGGACGCACCGTCCTTCCGCCGCCGGGTGCTGGCCGCCGCGGACACCACGATCCGCGACGACGAGCGCCTGCGCCCGCTGCGCATGGAGAACCCGGCCTACGTCATCTACACCTCGGGCTCCACCGGCGTCCCCAAGGGCGTGGTCGTCACCCACGGCGGCCTGTCCAACTTCGCCGCCGAGACCGCCCAGCGCTTCGAGGTCGGCCCCGGCTGCCGCGTACTGCACTTCGCCACACCGAGTTTCGACGCCGCCATGCTCGATCTGCTGTTCGCGCTCGGCGGCGCCGCGACCTTGGTCATCGCCCCGCCCGGGGTCGTCGGCGGCGACGAGCTGGGCGCGGTGTTCGCCGAGGAGGGCATCACCCACGCCTTCATCACCACCTCGGCGCTGGGCACCGTCGACCCGACCGGTATCACCGCGCTGCGGCACGTGCTGGTCGGCGGCGAGGCGCTGCCCCCGGACCTGGTCACCCGCTGGGCCCCGGGCCGCAACCTCTACAACGTGTACGGGCCCACCGAGACCACCATCGTCACCCTGATGTCCCAGCCCATGACACCGGGCGGGCCCATCACCATCGGCGGGCCCATCCGCGGCGTGCAGGCCACCGTCCTGGACGGGCGCCTGCACCCGGTGCCCGGCGGCGTGACCGGTGAACTCCAGCTGGCGGGCACGGCGCTGGCGCGCGGCTACCTGAACCGGCCCGGACTCACCGCGCAGCGCTTCGTCGCCAACCCCTTCGGCAAGCCCGGCGAACGCATGTACCGCACCGGCGATCTGGTCCGCTGGGCCGAGAAGGCCGGGCGGGCGGCGAATCTGGAATACGTGGGCCGCACCGACCACCAGGTCAAGATCCGCGGCTTCCGCATCGAACTCGGCGAGATCGACGCGGCCATGGCCACCCACCCCGCGGTCGAGTTCACCACCACCATCGGGCATCGCACCGCCGCCGGCGCCACCGCGCTGGTGTCGTACGTGAAGCCGCGCGCGGGCAGTGCGCCCGCGGTGGCCGAACTGCTCGCCCACGTGGCCGAGCGGGTGCCCAACTACATGGTCCCGCAGTCGATCATGCTGCTGGACCGGGTCCCGCTGTCCCCGGTGGGCAAGCTCGACCGCGCGGCGCTGCCCGAGCCGGTGTTCACCGCCGGCGAGGGGTACCGGGCGCCGGGCACCCCGACCGAGGCGGCGCTGTGCGCGGCCTTCGCCGAGGTGCTCGGGATCGAACGCGTCGGCGCGGACGACGGCTTCTTCGAACTCGGCGGAAACTCGCTGCTCGCGACCAAGGTGGTCGCGCAGCTGCGGGCCGCCGGCATCGACCTGCCGGTGCAGGCCATGTTCGGGGACTCCACCCCTGCGGCCATCGCGCGCCGGCTCGCCGACGCCGACGGCGACACCGGGGCGGCGCTGGCCGCGGCCCTGCAGCCGGTGCTGCCGTTGCGCCCGCTCACCGATTCGGCCCTGCCGCCGCTGTTCTGCCTGCACCCGGCGATCGGCCTCGCCTGGTGCTTCGCCGGGCTGCTCGCGCACATCCCGGGGGAGCGGGCGGTCTACGGCCTGCAGGCCCCGCACGTGTCCCGCGATCCCGAACACGCGAACCTGCAGCACTCCAGCATCGAAGAAGCCGCGAAATACTATGTGGCACAGATCAAATCGGTGCAGCCCTACGGGCCGTACCACGTGCTGGGCTGGTCGCTGGGCGGACTGCTCGCCCACGAGGTCGGCGTGCAGTTGCAGGAGCTGGGCGACCGGGTCGCGCTGCTGGGCATGATGGACAGCTACCAGCTCTCGGACCGGTGGCTCGAGGACGCGGTGCCCAGCGTCGCGGACATCATCGGCGAATTCGGCAGCGACCTGCTCGGCGACACCGACATCGATCCGCGCCTGACCCTGCCCGAAGCGGCCGAGCTGCTGCGCAATCGGCCGGGCCCGTTCGCGGCGCTCACCGTCGATCACCTGGAACGGCTCTACACCGGATACGCCAACGGCGCGGTACTGGCCCACGGCTTCCGGCCCGGCGTCTTCGACGGCGACGTGCTCTTCTTCACCGCCGCCGACGACGAGATCAACCGTGCGGACCCCGCCCGCAGCGCCGCGAGCTGGGAACCGTACGCCACCGGCACCGTGCACGATCATCTCGTGCGCTGCCGGCACGCGGGCATGACCACGCCCGAATCACTCGCCGCCATCGGACCGGTGCTGCGAGAACACCTGGCGGCGAGTCACTCTCGCACCGAGCGGGAGGAAGCCCGATGAGCCTGGCAGTCGAAGTCAGCGGACTGGTCAAGTACTACGGCAAGGTGCGGGTGCTGGACGGGATCGACCTCGAGATCCCGTCCGGCACCGTGATGGGCCTGCTCGGCCCCAACGGGGCGGGCAAGACCACCACGGTCCGCATCGTCACGACGCTGCTGCGCCCCAGCAAGGGCTCGGTCCGCGTCACCGGGATCGACGTCCTCGACGATCCGGCCCGCGCCCGCACCCGGCTCGGCCTGTCCGGGCAGTACGCGGCCGTGGACGCCAACCTCACCGGTTTCGAGAACCTGCGCATGGTCGCCCGGCTGTACGGCATGAGCCAGAAACAGGCCGGGGTCCGCGCCACCGAACTGCTCACCGCGCTCGGCCTCGACCACGCGGCCGGACGGCTGGCGGGCACCTACTCCGGCGGCATGGCCCGCCGGCTCGATCTGGCCGGCGCGCTGGTGCGCCGGCCCCCGGTGGTGGTCCTGGACGAGCCCACCACCGGGCTCGACCCGCGTGGACGGCTCGACATGTGGCGCGTCATCGGCGACCTCGTCGACGACGGCACCACCGTGCTGCTCACCACCCAGTACCTGGAAGAAGCCGACCTGCTCGCCGACCGCATCACCGTCATCGACCGCGGGCGCGTGATCGCCCGCGGTTCGGCGGACGAGCTCAAGACCTCGATCGGCGGCGACCGGCTCACGGTCACCCTGGCGCCCGGCCAGGACCCCAAACCGGCCATGCAGGTGCTCTCGGGGGTCGGGATCGGCGAACCCGGGTACGACGCCGACGCGGTCACCATCGTGGTCGGCGACGGCACCCGCACCATGGTCGAGGCGCTGCGCCGGCTCGACGACGCCGGCATCTGCGTCGTCGACGCCGCCGTGCACCGTCCCAGCCTGGACGACGTATTCCTTTCTCTCACCGGCAAATCCGCCGAACGCAAAGCACCCGTCCGCTCCGTCGACACCGTGCAAGAGGAGATCCTGTCGTGACCGCCCTGAACGACGCCCCCGCGCCCCCCGCGGACGCGCCCGCGCGGGACCGCGCCCCCGGTACCGCATCCGAGTCATTCATGGCCCTGCCCCGCGTCTTTCGCGACAGCGCCATCGTCGCCTACCGCAACCTGCTGACCATCCTGCGCGTGCCGACCCTGCTGGTGACCGCGACCATCCAGCCGCTGATGTTCGTGTTCCTGTTCGCCTACGTCTTCGGCGCGTCCCTGGGCGGCGGGCAGTACCGCGAGTTCCTGCTGGCCGGAATCTTCACCCAGACGGTGGCCTTCAATGCCGCCTTCACCACGGTCGGCCTGGCCAACGACCTGCACAAGGGCATCATCGACCGCATGCGCACGCTGCCCATGTCCCGGCTGGCGGTGCTCATGGGCCGCACGCTCTCGGACCTGGTGGTCAACATCCTCGCGCTCTCGGTGATGGTCGGCTGCGGGTACGCGGTGGGCTGGCGCATCAACGGCGGCATCCTGGACGCGGTACTGGCGTTCGGTGTGATCCTGCTGTTCGCGTTCGCCATGTCGTGGGTGGGCGCGCTGACCGGGCTCATGTCACCGAGCGTCGAGGTCGCCCAGAGCGCGGGCCTGATCTGGCTGTTCCCGCTGACCTTCATCTCCTCGGCCTTCATCTCCGGGGAGAGCCTGCCCGGGCCGCTGCGGGTGATCGCGGAGTGGAATCCCATCACCGCGGTCGCCGCGGCCGGGCGCAAGCTGTTCGACAACGGCGCCCCGCCCACCTTCGTGCCCGCCGACGGCTGGCCCGCCGATCACTGCGTCGAGTACGCCATCTTGTGCTCGCTGGCCATTCTGGCGGTCGCGGTGCCGATGTCGCTGCTGCAGTACCGCAAGGTCGCCTCGCACTGAGAACGGTTCCCGTTCGCACGAGAACGGTTCCCGGCCACTGCCTCCGGGCCGCCCACCCGGCCCGGACGCAGCGAAGAGCCCCGCACCCGAATTCGGGTGCGGGGCTCTGTTGTTCACGCTGTCGTCGGTCACGCTGTCGTATCGAGCACCGAGGTGCCCGACGACGCTGGACTACGCGCGGCGGCGGCTCTTGATCAGATCCATCCGCTCCTGCAGCAGCTCCTCGAGCTCTTCCTTGCTGCGGCGCTCCAGCAGCATGTCCCAGTGGGTGCGCGGCGGCTTGACCTTCTTGGGCTCGACCGTGGTGCCCTCGAGCAGAATGCCTTCCTGGCCGTTGCGGCACAGCCAGGTCGGGGGGATCTCGGCGTCGTCCGCGAACGGCACGTCGAATTCCTCGCCGTTCTCGGTCCGGTACTTCGCCATCCGACGCGGCGCGAGGTCGTGGTCGCGGTCGGTCTCGTAGCTCACCGCTCCGAGTCGACTGCCCCGGAGTACGCGATCTGCCATGAGTGCGGTCCCTTCTCGCCTAGCGGCAACGTTCTACTTAGTGTCCCGTCTCTGCTCAACGCTCGGACGTGACCTTCGGTTCCCGTGGAGAGAACCCGACCATTCTACCGGTTCGGCGGTACCGCTTTCGTTCGGCGTGCCCACCACCCGGTCGGGGTGCGGAACCATTAATGTTCCGGACCATGTTGCGCCACCGCATGCCCTGCCAATGGTGTGGCAGGGAGATCGCCGATTCGGAGATCGGCCGCCGTCGGCGCTATTGCCGGCAATCCTGTCGCCAGCGTGCCTACGAGCATCGAAACAGCGTGAAGGGCACGGGCATTCCCGAGGACTCGGTGGTGCTCTCGGCCCAGGAGGTCGCGGACCTGTCCGATCGGTGGTTCGCGGCGCGCTGTGCCGCGGAGGATGTGGCCACCGCGGTGCAGGAGGGGGCCGACCATCGCGAACTGGCCGATCTCACCGAGACATTGGTGCGGTTGACGCGGGACGCCGAGCGCCTGCGCTGAGTACGACCGGATCGGCCGCCGTGCGGCCGTGTACGCGATAAACCAGTCCGATACCCGCCGCGGTGACCGCCGCGACCACACCCAGACCGGTGGCGGTCGCGGCATCGGGATCGAGCAGGGGCTGACCGCGCAGCGCCTGCCAGGCCGATACACCCAGTAGCCCGGCGTAGCCCAGGGCCAGGACCCACACGAGATCGGCGCGCGCGCGTTCGCGGCGCAGCCACGGGATCCGCGGGGCCAGTTTCGCCAGCACGACCGCGAGCACGATCAGCAGTTGGATGCCGTGCAATCCGAGGAAGTGCGGGATGCGCAGATCGCCGCCGTTGGTGCTCCAGTGCGTGATCGGCATGGTGTCGACCCCGTCGCGCAGGACCGGCTGATCGGAGCCGCTGATCACGGTGTGCCCGGCGGCCAGGGGGATCGGGTTGCCGTAGGCGTCGGTGGCCTGCTGCTCGCCGGTGAAGCCCATGAGATAGCCCAGCGCCATACCCGCCACGGCCAGGGCCAGGCCCAGGTGGATCGCCCGCGAGGTGGGCCGGTCGGTGACGCGCTGCCACGAAAGCGCCAGTGCGATGACCAGATTCGCGGCGAACAGGCCCGGCACGCCGGAGGCGAACACCATTTGCCCGATGTTGTTCCAGGCGTCGTCCTCGTTGCTGAAGTGGCTGAAGGTGCCGCGGGCGGCCTGGGTGACGATGAAACCGACGTCGACGACGGCGGTCGCGGCGAAGATCGCGCCCATCCACCAGGTCAGGCGCTGTCCGCGATGCGGGAATGCCAGCAGCCAGGTCAGGGTGCCGGTGTAGAGCGCGAACGCGAACGCGAACTTGAGCGGTTTGAGCCACACCGATTCCCCGAGCAGCTGCCGGTCGTCGATTGCCATGGCGCACAGGCAGAACAGGGCCAGCACGGTCATGGCGGCGGTGGTGAACAGCAGGGGCCGATGGAACCGGCGTGCGGTGGAAGCGGGCGCGGTGGTCATGTCGCCGACGGTAGGGGCGCGGGGCCGCCCGCCACCTCACCCGGCGGTGGGGTCGGCACGTAGTACCGCGGTAGGGGTCCGCGCCCAGGCACGGTCGTGAAAACCACGCGGGGACACCGCGATCGGCGCGACCCGAGCCCCGGCCCTCGGGGCCGACCGGTGATGACGCCGCGCCGGGTGTGGTTGGACGCGCGAGTCCGCGTGGCCCATCGGTGACCGGATCGGCGGGTGCCGGGCTTGACCCTCACGCGGCGTGAGGCCGCAGGCTGGCCGTATGAGCGACACCTTCCCCGCCTTCGATATCAGTCCCGTCCCCGGCCCGGACGCGGCGCCGCCCGCGCTGTTCCGCGGGCTGTACGGCATGCCCATGTTCGTCACGATCCCGGTCGCCGACCTGTCCGTCTCGGTCGATTTCTGGGTGCGCGGGCTCGGGTTCTTCGATCTGTTCACCGTGCCCGGGCAGCTCACGCATCTGCGGCGGTGGGCGTTCCAGGATGTGCTGCTGGTGCCCGGCGCGGCGGGTCCTTCGGCGATGACGGTGAGCTTCTCGTGCGTGCTGAGCCAGCTCGAGGAGATCGCGGCCGCGTGCGAAGGGCTGGCGCCCGGGTGCACGACCGGACCGCGGGCCATGCCGTGGAATTCGGTCGAGCTCGAGGTCCGCACACCCGAGGGCGCTCGCGTCATCGTGACCGGGGCGCGGCCGTACGATCCGGACAGTGCCGAAGCCGAACACCTGCGAGCGATGGGAATCGACGGGCCCGATGCATCCGCTGCCCGATGACGAGCTGACCGTCGGCGCGGTGGCGGCCCGTCTGGGCGTCACCGTGCGGGCGCTGCACCACTGGGACGCCATAGGCCTGGTGTGCCCTTCCGAGCGCTCGGAGGCGGGCTACCGGCTCTACACGGCAGCCGACGTGGCCCGCGCGCACCGGGTGCTGATCTACCGGGAGCTGGGCGTGCCGCTCACCGATATCGGGCCGATGCTGGATACCCCGGGCTCCGACGCTCTGGGCGTGCTGCGTCGTCAGCGCGATCAGATCCGGGAACGAGTGGCCGAACTCGAGTCCACGGGTGCGGCCTTGGATCGCTTGATCCGGGCGCGGGAATCGGGCCCGCTGCTCTCGGCCGCCGAGCAACGAGAGATCTTCGGCCCCGAGTGGGAGCCGGACCATGTCGCCCGAGCCGGGCAGCGCTGGGGTGAGACGGCCCAGTGGGCGCAGTATGCCGAACGCGCGGCCGATCGCACACCGGACCAGTGGCGGGCCGTCGCGGCGGCCCTGGACGAGCTGCACGCCGCGCTGGCGGCGGCCTGCCGCGCGGGCGCGACCCCGGGTAGCCCCGAGGCCGACGCGCTGGCCGAACGCCACCGCGCCTCGATGGCGGTCTATTTCGACTGCTCGCATGCGATGCAGGTGTGTCTGGGCCGCACGTACGCCGAGGAACCCGGCTACCGGGCCTTCTACGACGGCCTGGCCCCGGGGCTGGCGGGCTGGTTGCGCGCGATCATCGACGCCAACGCCGGCGCGCACGGCGTCGATCCCGACACCGCGACCTGGGACTGACTCGCCCGGGGTCGAGTTCGGCGGTGCTGTTCCGGACCGATACCCGCGAAGGTGGGCGGTGTCATCGAGTCCGGATATGCCGGCCGAATTGTGTTCGGCGCCTGGGAAATACGACGACACCGGCGCGGGAACCCCTCATCGATTCCCGGGCCGGTGTCGGCGGTCGTGCTGTTCAGGTGTGGCCGTGCGGGTCTCAGTCGACGGGCACGCCGACGTCGATGCCGCGGGCGGCGAGCCAGGGCATGGGGTCGATCGGGGCGCCCGGGGAGGTGTGCACCTCGTAGTGCAGGTGGGGGCCGGTGGAGTAGCCGCGGCTGCCGACGGTGGCGATGTCGTCACCGGCGCGGACCTGCTGGCCGGGGGCGACCAGGATGTCCTGCATGTGGCCGTAGACGCCGATGGTGCCGTCGTCCTGCTGGATGCGGACCCACAGGCCGAAGCCCGAGGCCGGGCCGGCTTCGATCACGGTGCCGTCGGTGACGGCCTTGATCGGCGCGCCGAAGCCGTCACCGAAGTCGATGCCGTTGTGCGCGGCGCCCCAGCGCTGGCCGAAGCCGGAGGTGAGCGGACCGGCGACCGGGCGCACGGTGCGCGGGCGGTTCTGCTCCTGCTGCTGCTGGATGCCGAGGTTGTGCAGGAAGTCGGTGACCTCCGGCGGCACGTTCTGCGGCATCTGGGCTTCCCACGGGGTGAACGCGGTGAAGTCGGCCTTCTGCACGCCGGGGATTTCGGCCGAGACGAGGCCGGGCGCGGAGTCGGACAGTACGGTGGAAGCGTTAGCGGAGAGTTGGCCCGCGGAAGCGACGGCGGTGTCCTGGTCGGCGGCGGCGACAACTCCGAGTGCGGAGCCGACGACTGCGGTAACGGCCACTGCACGAGTTGCGGCCGTCCGGTACTTGCCGGCCTTGAGGGCTTTGGATAACGGAACGGTTACGGGCATGCATCGAACGTAACCGAGGTTATGACCGGCCCAGAAATGCTGTGCCTACCGTCACATCGGTACAAAATCCCAGTTCGAATGTCACGACTACATAACGACATGGAGGTAATTTCGTTATGACATTGGTGAAAGGGTATTTCGGGTGTATTGACCTCGACCCTGCCCTGCGGGCAACCTGTGTAAGTGCCTGCTAACGGAGTCCGAGTCATGACCGCTCTCGCGGACCCCACACGCCGTGCGATCTTCGAGGCTTTGCCGTCCGGAGCTCGGTCGGTGGGGGAGCTCGCGGCGGCCGTCGGCGTCAGCAGTTCCGCGGTTTCGCAGCATTTGAAGGTGTTGCGGGAAGCTCGCCTGGTGATGTCGCAACCCGCGGGCAACCGCAGGCTGTACTCGCTGGACCCGCGGGGGCTGGCGGACTGCCGTGACTATCTCGAACAGTTCTGGCCCAGTGCCATCGCCGCCTACTCGGCCGCGCTGTCCTCCGCGCGGGCCGATCTGGCCGACATGTGAAGTCCCCGCTCCCACGGGTAACAGCGGGATAGGTCCGGCTCAGCCGACCCGGCGGTACGCCTGCTGCCCGCGCCGATCCAGCCCGGTGCCCGGCCACGGACGCTTGCGCAGCTGCTTGTCCACGGCGTTGATCACTTCGGGGACCTCGATCTTCAGCAATCCCGGGTCGGGTGTCTGGGCGGCCGGGTCGCCGACCTGTCCGGCCCACAGCACCGCGTGCCTGCCCAGCAGATGCGGGGGTGGCCCGCTGCGGCTGGGCGGGGTGGGCCCGAACAGCAGTACCGTGCGGGTGCCGAACGCGGTCGCCAGATGCGCGATCCCGGTGTCCCCGGCGACCACCAGCGCGGATTCGGCGACGGTGGCGGCCAGTTCGATGAGGTTCTGTTCTCCGGCCAGCACCTTGGACACGGGTAGTCCGGCGCGCGCGGCGACCCCGAGGGCGATGTCGCGTTCGGTCTCGTCGCCGGTGAGCACCACGTCCCGGCCCTGTACGAGCAGATGGCGCACGACCGCGGCGAAACGGTCCGGTGGCCAGCGCCGCGCGGGTGCGCCCGCGCCGACGTGCACCACGACGCAGTCGCGATGGCTGGTGGTGGCCACGGGCGGGACCAGGCCCAGATTGCGGCGGTCCGCGGCGATGCCCTCGGATTCGAGCAGGTGACACCAGCGGTCGACGTCGTGCATGTCGGGGTCCCAGTCGGGTCCGGTGAGTTCGGGGAAGTAGGGATTGCGATAGGTGAGGACGCGGTCGGGTTTGGTGCGCAGCAGTTCGGCCAAGCCCTCGGTGCCGCAGCCGTGCAGGTTCACCGCGAGCGCGGGCGCTTCCCCGTCCCAGCGCATCGCCGAGGGTCCCGCGACGGGCAGCAGTTCGTCGACGGCGGCGATGAGATCGATGATCGGTTTGAGGCGGTGCGGGGCGGCGAGGGCGATGTGGTCCTGGGGCCTGGCCCGGCGCAGCGCGCGCAGCGCCGGGACCGCGGTGAGCAGATCACCCAGTCCGCGAGCCCGCAGCACGAGTACAACCGCCACCTGATCTCTCCTAGCCGTTCACTGCCCGCAATGTCCTTGCCTGCAACGTCTTCGCTCGCTCGCGCCGCCGGTCGCGGCAGCGCGGCCCCACAAGGGGAGAGCCCTCCAATGCGGGAACACCGAGGGCCATTAGGAGAGGACTACCCGGCGGGCCGCGGCGCGAAACACCATGGCGCACCGCGCGCGCCACTATTTATTACTACCGCCCGTCGGAGGCGCGCGAGATCAACTACCGTGTGGTCATGGACCTCGTCTACAACCTGGTGGTCGTGTCCCATTTGCTCGGAATGGCGGCCGTGGTCGGCGGTTACGCCGCCGGCCGGCCCCGAGTCTCCGAGCTCATGGTCTGGGGTGCGCGCGCCCAGTTGATCACCGGCATCGCGCTGGTCGGGCTGGCCGAGTCGGTCGATTCCCTCGGCAAGGACCCCGATATGGCCAAGATCGGGGTGAAACTCGTTGTGGCCGTTCTGGTCACGGCGTTCGCCGAGATGGGCCGGGCCGATGCCAAGCGCGGCAAGGCGGTGGTGTGGATGACCCACGCGGCCGGTGCGCTGGCCATCGTGAACGTCTTCGTCGCCGCGCTCTGGCACTGACGGGCGCGGGGGTGTCAGGCCCCGGCCGCGGTCGAACGGCGCTGCGCCGCCCGTGATGCGGTCGCGAAGGCGCGCGCCAGTTCGGTGGCGACGACGGCCTGGCCCGCCATGGTCAGGTGGATGTGGTCGGCGCTGAGCCAGTCCGAGCGCAGGCGCGCGGGGTGCTCCCAGAATTCGGTGAGGATGGCGTCGTGCCGGTCCGCGACGCGGCGCACCACGTCCGCGTATTCGGCGAACACGGTGCGCAGCGGGCGGAGTTTGCCGGTGAAGGCGTCGGCGAGGGTGAACAGTGACAGGCGCGCGCCGGTGGCCGCGAGTTCGGTGCACAGTTCGTCGAGTTCGCGTTCGACGGTCTCCATGCGCGTTCCCCGCCGGAACAGGTCGTTGCCGCCGCCGGTGACCTGGATCAGGTCCGGGCGGAAATCGGCAACGCGCGCAAGCTGTTCCGCGCGGATCTCGGCCAGGGTGGCGCCCATGCGGCCGGTGTTGAGGTAGTCCGATTCCGGGTGTGCGGCCAGCAGCCAGCGGGCGAGGCGATCGGCCCAGGGCACGCTCGCGTAGCCGGGGCGGGGATCGCCGATGCCCTCGGCGATGGAGTCACCCACGACCGCCAGGCGTCGCCACGGTATGTCCGCGAACAGGTTTCGGGCTTCGGCGTCGGTGATGAGCAGGGGGTCCTCGGCCTCGGTGGCCGGGTGCGGGTGCAGTGCGGCGAGGTCGATGGCGTCGGCGTGGATGTCGCGCGGGATGTGAATGTCGTTGGTGGTCATGCGCGCTGTGCTCCTGTGTGGCGGGGATCGGTGGAGTGTCACTGTGACGTTCCTCGGCGGGTGCCGGGGGATGGGCGTGTCGTTATGGCCGCGGTCTCCCGGGGGTGGTGCGAACCCTCTCCGGACTCGTAAACTGTACGTACGATCGTTCGTATTGTTGAAAAGTACGACCGATCGTGTGCTTTGGCAAGTGGAAGTGACACCATGAAGGGATGGCCGACCCCGTGCAGACCGCTGAACAGCACATCCCCGCCCCGATCTCGGACCAGCGTTTGGTCAAGGGCGCCCGGGCCCGCGCGAGCATCGCGCGCCACGCCGCGGACGTCGCCTCGGTCGAAGGGCTCACCGGATTGAGCCTGGGCCGGCTCGCGAGCGATCTCGGGATCAGCAAGAGCGGGGTGGCGACCCTGTTCGGCACCAAGGAGAAACTGCAACTGGCCGCGGTCGACGCCGCCCGCGAGATCTTCATCGAGTACGTGGTCGCCCCCGCGAGCACCGCACCGCGCGGCATCGAACGCCTGCGCGCGTACATGCGGCACTGGTTCGACTACATCGACACCCCGGTCCTGCCCGGCGGCTGCTTTCAGGTCGCGGGCATGGCCGAGTTCGACAGTCGCCCCGGCCCGGTGCACGACGCCCTGGCCGCCAGCCGCGCCGAATGGTTCACCGTCCTCGAACGCGAGATCGGGCGCGCCCAGGAAGCGGGCTTCGCCGCGGCCGGCACCCCGCACGCGGTCGCCTTCCAACTCGACGCGCTGATCAGCTCGGCCAACACCGCCGCGCGCATGGGCGAGGAGAACGCCATCGCGACCGCCCGCGAGATCGTCACCGCCCTGCTGGACCGCCGCGCCGAGTAGCCCGGCCCGCGCCGGTGAGTCGATTCAGTGCGACATCGTCGGCGTCGTGACTGCAGCGCGCCCAGGTCACTGCGGTGAAAAGTGTTCCGCCGCAGTTGTTTTCATCGACCGCCTCGTGATCGGGCAGCGGCCGATCGCCGGGCGCGGCCGCCTACTGTCATGCCCCGCGCGGCGCGTACATGATGATCGCGACCCCCACCAGGCACACCAGCGCGCCCATCACGTCCCACCGGTCGGGCCGGAACCCGTCCAGGGCCATCGCCCACAGCAGTGATCCGGCCACGAACACCCCGCCGTAGGCCGCCAGGATCCGCCCGAAGTTCGCATCGGGCTGCAGCGTGGCGACGAACCCGTACACCCCCAGCGCGACCACCCCGGCCCCCATCCACGCCCACCCCCGGTGCTCGCGCACACCCTGCCAGATCAGCCACGCGCCACCGATTTCGGCGACGGCGGCCAGCGCGAACAACACCACGGAACGCAGAACGGTCATCGGGCAACCTTAGGTGCCGAGCGCTCTCCGAAGCCCGGCAGGCGGATCACGCAGACCTGTGCGGCCGTCGCGGTTGTCTTGTCCTGGAGCCCGAGCGGTGCGCGGGGCGGGTCCGGCTCCGGCGTCAGGCGGCTGGGAGGTGAGCCCGCGGGAGCTGCGGGCCCGCGGGAGGGCTCGGTGTCGCGGTAGCTCCGGTGCGCGGGTAGCCGGACGCGGTCCGGGCCGCCCCTCGTGCGACCCGGACCGGAATCGTGCCGTGCCCGGTCCCGGCGAGTCCCCCGGGACCGGGCGGGTGTCAGCGCCCGACCAGGCGGTTGGGCTCGAACAATTGCTGACCGAGATATCCGCCGGGCGTGAGCACGCCCGGGGGAATCGCGAACACCGCCGACCCGACCGGCGTGGTCCACCGGTTCAGGGCGTCGAAATCGGCCAGGCGCTGCTGCACCGGCAGATACTGGGCGCCGATATCGCGCTGGAACGCGGTGAACAGCAGCCCCGAATTCGACAGCTGCCCGGGCGCGGGGGTGTCGTCGTAGTTGAACCCGCGCCGCAGGAAACGCTCGCGCTCGGTCGTGTGGTGCGCGCGAGCGATATGCGAGGACGGCGGAATCAGCGTGATGCCGAATTCGTCGACGGCCGCGAAATCGGGTTCGTCGCTTTCCTTGGTCCCGCCCAGGGGCGCACCGTCGGAGTCGCGCCGGCCCAGGGTGATGCCTCGCGCTTCGGCGTCCATCTCGTCCCAGCTGTCCAGGTTCATGGCGATGCGGCGCAACACCATCGACGTGCCGCCCGACAGCCACGGCGTGCGCGCCCCGTCGTCCCAGACCAGGGTGTCGAAATCGAGGGTGCCCGGCGCGATGTTGACCGTGCCGTCGACCTGCCCGAGCAGATTGCGCATGGTCTGGCCCTTGGACGCGTTGCGGAACCCGCGCTGCACCCATTTCACCGTGACCAGCGATTTCACATGCTTGGACAGCACCCGCACCGCGTGCGAGACCGTCGTGGCCTCGTTCGAGCACACCTGCACCAGCAGCTGCGCGCCGGTGTACGCCGGATCGAGCCTGTCGATCGAGTACGCGGGCAGCTGCTCGAGCCACGCCGGGCGATCGCCCTGCTGCCCGGTGAGCGCGAACAACCCCGGCCCGAACCCGACCGTCACCGTGAGCGCGGCGGGCCGGGCGGCGAGCTCGGGTTCGGTGTCCGCGAGCGCGGGCCGCCCCTGGGTGAGGCGGGCCGCGTCGTCGGTCCAGATCTTCAGGACCCCGATCACGTCCTCGCGATCGGTGCCCGCGGCCATGTCGAACCCGAGGAACGCCACGTGATCCTGCGGATCGGTGGCGATCCCGGCCTGATGCGGGCCGTAGAACGGGATCGTGTCCAGCGCCGGATCCCGATCGTGGTCGCGATGGGTGAGAGTGGCCGCGCCCCAGCCGATTCCGGCGGCCCCGGCGGCGCCCGCCACGGCAGCGCCGGCGGCCCCGGCGGCGCCCG
>NZ_JBEXUS010000056.1:0-51348 GCF_040614455.1 Nocardia sp. NPDC005978 | reverse complement strand
AAACCCCCAACCCCACTCCCCACCCCCACCCTCTACCTAACTCGAACCCCTTCTAACTAACCAGTTCAGCCCCCCGCGCCCACGGCGCGGGGACCTGACCTCGTTCCACCCCGTAGAGCTCCGGGAGTTCAAGCCCTTGACCTCCGAAACGCCTTCCCCGAAATCTGTAGTGTCGGATGTAGACATACTCGACTTGGTCGGGTACGTTCGCTCGCATACAGAATGAAGAAAAGATCCTGACGGCGCGGGAGATACCGAACTACCCGTGGAATGACAGGGACGAGGACCGCAAGTGCGGGCAGGACTGAGCGCACACGCTGGGCGCGGTCCTCGAGCAAGAAGGAAGTACGACATAGGTAAGAAAGCAGGAAAGCGACCGGTCGCCCGCACTGATCTTCCCGGCGGGCCGACCCCTCTACCCCCTCCGGTGGAACGGTCGCACCATCTCGGACCCCGGTGCCGCACTCGCGGCACCGGGGTCCTCGTCGTGTAAAGGCACACATGAACCCAGACCCAGCTGGTACCCCGAAATTCGATGATGAGGACTACCCGGCCTACACGATGGGGCGCGCAGCGGAGATGCTCGGGGTCACTCCCGCATTCCTGCGCACTCTCGATGAGGCGCGGCTGCTGACTCCCCAACGCTCCGAGGGCGGACACCGCCGATACTCGCGCTATCAACTCCGGCTCGCCGCGCGCGCACGCGAACTGATCGACAACGGCACCGCGCTGGAGGCGGCATGCCGGATCATCATCCTCGAGGATCAACTCGCCGAAGCGCTGCGGCTCAACGCCGAACTGACCGGCGCCCAGCCCACACCCGCCCCGGCGCCCGACCTCGAATAGACACCTCGACGGGGGCGTGAACTCGAACAGAGCGAGCCGCCCCCGTGTCGTGCTCCCCGCGCGAATCCCGCGCCCTCACACGCCGACCCGAGCGGCCGGCGCGGTGGATCACTCCAACCTCAGCGGGCGCTATAGGTCAGGCAGCGGGCGGTGTCCGTCCCGGAGCCGGGGCCTACGTGGATGTCGCTGGCCGTGCATTCGAGGTCGCGATTGTGGGTGCAGTCGGCTCGTTGGCAGGCGCCGACCATGCTGGTGGTAACCGTGTCGAGGCCGCCCTTGACCGACAGGGGGATGAAGGTTCCGCAGTCGGCCGTGCCGTTGTGGCCGGAGACGTTGATCGCGTAGGCGTGGCAACCGTCGTGGTTGTTGTAGGAACAGTTGCTGACCGTGCACTCGGCTACGTGCGGCATTTCCATTGTGGTCATGTCACTCCTCCAGGTGATTGAAGGGTTTCGATGCAGTGCCCAGGCTAGCCCTTGATGCGGGGCATCAAAAGGCAGGTCAGGCTACCCTCACCGGGGGGATGGGTGCGTCCGGCCGCTGGGTATCACCACTTACGTATGCATTCGCCGATCAGTTGCTCACGGCTTGTTAGCCTTCAGAACCTCGGGTGTTCCGCCCACCGTTCCGTCGTCGATCAGCGTGGCGATGTCGTCGGGAGAGATGCCCAGGGCCGCCAGAATCTCGGTGTTGTGCTGGCCGAGCAGTGGCGCGGGGGAGCGGTGGAAGGTTCCGGGCCCGTGGGAGAAATGAACGGGCAGGGTGCTGTGGCGCGCGGTGGGCAGCACGGGGTGGAAGACGGGTTCGAAGAAGTGGCGGGACTCGAGTTGGGGTAGCTCGGGCTGACGGTGGGGCTGCATGACCTTGGCCACGGGAACCCCTGCGTCCCAGAGGATTCGGATGATCGCATCGCTGTCGTGGCGCGCGCACCAGGCTGCCAGACGGGTGTCGATCAGGTCGTGTTCGCGGCGGCGGCCCGCGGCCGTGGCCAGGCCGGGCACACGTGCCCATTCCGGATTGCCCAGGGCGGTAACGAGTTTGTCCCACTGATCGTCGGTCTCGACGGCCAGCGCTATCCAGCAATCCTTGCGGCCGAACTCGTCGGCGCCGGACGCGCGGTAGAGGTTCTGCGGGGCGGCGACCGGGCCGCGGTTACCGTCACGCTCCAGGAGCGCGCCGTAGGCGGAGTACTCGATGACCTGTTCGGCGGCCACGTTCAGCGCCGCCTCGACCATGGCGGCTTCGACCAGGACGCCGGCCCCGGTGGTGCGGCGGTGCTCGAGCGCCAGCAACAGCGCGTTGAGGGCGTGGACGCCGGCGTTCGGATCACCGATCGAATAGGGTTCCACCGGATTTCGGTCGCGGTGTCCGGTGAGCCAGGTCAGGCCCGAGGTGTCCTCGATGACGTAGGCGAAGGCGGGGTTGTCGCGCCACGGCCCGGTCAGGCCGAACCCGGGCATGCGGACCATGATCGCGTCCGCGCGCAGGGCGCGTACCTTGTCGTAATCCAGGCCGAACTGTTCCAGGACCCGCGGCGTGTAGTTCTCGACGATCACATCCGAACGGGCTACCAAGCGGCGCAATACTTCCCGGCCCTGATCGGACCGGAAGTCCAGGGTCAGCCCGCGTTTGTTGGTGTTCAGCCCGGTGAAGATCGGGGACTGTTCCCACCACAGATCCTCGGACATGGGAACGCCCGCGACCAGGCGCGTGCCGTCGGGGCGCTGCGCGGATTCCACGTGCACCACGTCCGCACCCAGCATCGCCAGGTAATGGGTGCACGAGGGCCCGGCCCAGAACGTGGTCAGATCCAGCACGCGCAATCCGCGGAACGGCAGCGGATCGGGTTCGCGCGCACTCGCCGCCCGCCCGTTGGCGGTGGCGGGTGGCGGCGCGGATCGATGGTGCGCGGTGTGCTCACCGAGCCGGGGCGCGGGTTCGGGGGCGCGCAGCAGCGGCGGCGTGGTGCGATACGGCGGTCCGGGCTGGCGAAATCCGTCGCGCGGGTTGGTGGTGAACGATCCTCGATCGGCGTGCTGGTCGAGGTCGAAAGCGTTGGCGCCGTGCGCGATCGGTCCGCTGGGAATCCGGAACGCGGTGGCCAGGTCGCTGATCACCGCCACCGGATGCGCGGCCATCCACTCCGCGATCTCCGGCGCTTTGCGGTTGGCGGTTTCGGTGATCCCGGCCTCCAGGCCCTCGTCGATCCACTCCGGGTGCCCGACCATCGCGCACAGGTCGAACCACTGCTGCGCGGTCCCGCACCCCACCGCCACCATGCCGTCCGCCGCCCCGGCCACCCCCGGCACGCTGAGCCGCCGCTGGGTGCGGAACGCCCGGCCCAGTCCCTCGTAGAACGACACCGGGTAATACGTCAGCCCCAGGATCTGGGTCTCGAGCATCGATACGTCGCAGAGCTCACCGGCTCGCGTGCCCAGCGTGCGCCACCGCGCGGTCAGGGTGGCGGCCGAAGCGTAAGCGCCCGCGAACCATTCGCCGATTCGCCCGCCCACGTGCACGGGCGGCTCATCGGGAGCACCGCGCCCCAACCCGATGATTCCGCCCGACCAGGCTTGCAGGGTAAACTCGGTGGCGGGCCTGCCCGCCCACGGACCGTCGAGGCCGAACGGGGTGATCGTCGTGACCACCAGGTGCGGGTGTCTGCGCCGAATCTCCTTCGGCGACAGATGCGGATGCTCAGCCAGCGGAGAGCCCGGAGTCCAGACCACGGCCTGCGATTCGCCGAGCACCTTCTCCACCAGAGCCAGATCGCTCGAGGGGTCGGCAACCACACTGTGCTTGGAGCCGGCGAGAAACGCGAACAGCGCGCCATCCGCGCCGGGAGCGAGAGCGGTCCCCGACGCGGTCCAGTAACGCAGAGAATCACCCTGCGGCGCTTCGAGTTTCACGACCTCCGCACCGCCGTCGGCGAGCAGCTTCGTGCAGTACCCGCCCGCGATGCCGCTGGACAGATCGGCCACTCGCCACCCGCGCAGGGGTGTCAGCGGTACGGAACCGTTGCCGGATCGATTGGATGCCATTGTCTCTCACCGTGATCGGGGTCGGCACCGCGCGCCCGTCGGCCCGGTGCGATCGGCAGCACCACCTGCCGCGTGATCCCGGCCACCCCCACCGGAGCGGTGCGCGGCCGAGTCGAACGACATCGCGCTATCGATGCGGCCAATGCGGTGCGTCGGTCAATACCCGGGCACCGTCGTCGGTGATGAGGACCGCGTCGCGCCCGAAGATCGCGCCGACGCCCGCCTCCCACACGTAACCGGTGACCGCGAGCACCATGCCGGGTTCGAGCACCTCGGCCGCGGCGGTCTCGGGCAGCTGCGGCGAGACCACCGGCGGGTCGAACCCCATCCCGAGCCCCCGCGCGACCGGCATGGGCGGCAACGGCTCGCCCGCCCTCTCGTACGCGGTGAGCAGGCCGGACGCACTCGCGCCCGGACGGCACGCCTCGATCAGCCTGCCCCACAGCCCATCCCAGCGGCGGTAGAGCGCACGCGCACCCTCGTGCCCGGAGTCACCCACCGGATACGTGCGGGCCACCTCGCCGATGTAGCCGTCGCCGAGCACGCTCGCCGACACCGCGACCAGATCCCCGTCGCGCACCCGGCGATCGCCATCGCGCCGCCGCCACGGATGCTCGCGCGAGGTCACCCACGCCGAATCCTGGGCGGCCGGGGTGCTGATGCCGCCCGCGGTCATGGCCTCGAGCAGCACACCGGTCAATTCCTGTTCGGTGACACCGGGAACCAGTCGCGTGATGGCGCTCTCCAGCCCCAGCTGCGCGACCTCCAGCGCCACACCCAGTGTCGCGATCTCCTCGGGTGTCTTGATGCGCCGCGCGGCCCGCATGGCGGTTTCCCCGTCGACGAGCTCGGCGTTCGGGAACGCCAGCGGCAGCAACTTCGCGAAGGTGGGCGAGAGCGCGTCGGTGCCGACCCGGCGCGCGGTGTCCGCGCCGCCGATGCCGCGCAGCACCTCGATCAGGTTCATCGGATTCCAGGCGAGCCCGTAGAGATGCTCGTGCGGAATGTCCTCGGGCACACCCTCGTCCCAGGTGCTCAGCAGATGAACCGCGCCGCTCTCGCGCACCAGGGTGGCGACCGGTCCGAAGGGCCGCGTGCCGGCGACCCACAGTTGCGGCGCGCCCGCGACGTAGCGGGCGTTGCCCTGGCGTCCCAGCACCAGTACGTCCAGATCGTGCGCGCGCATCTGTTCGAGTGCGCGTTCGCGGCGTCCCTGTCGCAGTGCCCGTTCGTCGGGCAGGATCTCAGTTCTCATAGGGCGCGTAGGGGTAGTCGGTGAGTGCGGTCCAGCCATCCTCGGTGATCACGATGATTTCCTCACTGCGGTACCCGCCCGTGCCGTCCTCCCAGACGACCGGTTCGAGCACCAGCACCATGCCGGGTTCGAAAACGAAGTTCTCGTCGTAGTCCGCGCCCAGATCGGTGCCGATCATGGGCATCTCCGCGGCGCTGACGCCGATGCCGTGGCCCAGATAGAAGTGCGGCAGCCACGGTTTGTGTCCGTCGTTGGCCGCGATGGCCGCGCGGGCCAGATCCGCCGCGGTGGCGCCCGCCTTGGTGACGTCCAGGACCGCGGTCAGAATGTCGCGCCAGCGCCGGAATTGACTGCGCTGTCGGGCATTCGGGCTGTCCCCGACCAGCCAGGTGCGCCCGAAGTCCGAACAGTATCCGCCATAGGTGATGCTGACATCGGTCCACAGCACGTCACCGGCGGCCAGTTCGCGTTCGGTGGTCAGCAGCGGCAGCGCCAGGTCACCGTGTGTGGTCCACACCCCCGCGGCCTTGGTCTCGGGCATCACCTGCCAGATCGCGTCGAGCATGGTGGCCCCGGCGCCGAGTTCGAAAGCGCGCCGGATGAATTGGGCCGAGAGATCGATCTGCCTGCGCCCGGGCACCGCGGCGGCCTGTACGTCCACGATGGCCTGTTCGGTGATGCGGCAGGCCGTGCGGATGCAGGAGATCTCGTCGGGGGTCTTGATCAGTTTGGCCGGGCCGACCACGGTCGAGGCATCCACCGGCGGACCGGCAGGGAACAGTTCGGACTGTGCGCGCAGCATGGCCCCGGTGCACTCGTCGACCGCGATCGTCGCGCCCGTGGGCCGCAGCTCGGCGAGCTGCCGTGCGAAAAGCTTCACGCCCTCGTCGAATTCGAGATACACCGGCCCGTGCACGTGATCGGCGGGCAGCGCGGATTCCCCGGCGGTGCCCTCCCGGAAAGGCAGGAACAGGTGCGGCCAGGGGTCGCCGGCCACCACGACGGCCACGGGCCGCTCCACGTGTGCGAGTCCGGCGTCCCCGAGCGGCCAGTTGGCCCCGGTCGCGTAGGCCACGTTGCTGTTGTTGAGCAGCACCAGCATGTCGATGCCCTGCGCGGCCATGGACGCGCGCAGCCGGGCCCCGGTGTCGCGGCGCATGCGCGCGCGGTCGGGCACGTCGGGTATCTCGAACGAGGCAAGCCCGGGGGAGAGGAAGGATGTCATCGGATTTCAGTCGCTTTCACCGGGGTTCACAGGCCCAGGAATTCCCCGACATTGGCGCTGACGATGCGGGCGGCGTCGGCCGGGCCCACCGCCTGCACCACCGCGGCCAGGGACTTCTCCGAGTAGCCGAAGGTGCTCTCGTTGTGCGGATAGTCCGAGGACCACATGACGCGGTCCACGCCGATCTGGTCGATCAGCGACAGCCCGAGGGGGTCCACCATGAACGAGGCGCGCATGTGTGTGCGCCAGTAGTACCGCACGTCGTGTTCGACCGGGCGATCGAGCATGTGCTGGAAGGAGGCGAGCATGTGCTCGGCGTCCTGCAGCGCGGCGGGCACCCAATTGATCCCGCCTTCGAACCAGCCCACGTTCAGGCCCGGATGCCGGTCGAGGATGCCGCTGAAGATGTACTTGGAGAACAGCTCCCGGAACGGCGCGACATTGTGCATCATGCCGACCGCGACGCTGTTGACCTCGCACGGCGCCGACAGCGGGGATTCGCCGATGTGGTGCGAGACCGGCACGCCGGATTCCTCGATCGCCTCCCACACCGGGATCATGGCCGCGCCGCCGTAGTCGATGACCTTGCCGTCGTCGTCCTTTCCGGCCGAGAGCGGCAGCAGGAATGTCCTGAGCCCCAGCGACTTCAGCTCGGCGAGGGTGCGGCGCGCACCGTCCCCGTCCCACCAGTTGATGAGGCCGACGCCGTAGAAACAGCCGTTGGACCGTTCCTGGAGTTCGGCGATGTAGGCGTTGTAGATCCGGAAGCACAGTTCGCGAATCTCTTTGTCCGGGTAGAAGAGCAGTGCCAGCAGGGCGTTCGGGAAGGCGAGTTCCTTCGCGATGCCGTCCGCGCGCAGGTCGGCGATGCGTGCGTCCAGGTCCGCGCTGCCCGAGCCCGCCAGCGGGTCGTACTGCATCAGGACGTGGCTGAAATCGCCCGGCAGGAACGACTTTCCCTTGCGCCCGAGCTGGTAGGCGCCGTCCTCGTACCAGACCCGAGGCGCCTTGTCCTTCAGGGACTCGGGGAATCGTTCGAAGAAGATGTCGTGCGCCAGCGAGATGTGGTTGTCGGCGGAGAACACCTCGGTGCCGGTGGGCAGGCCGAGGGTGCCCGCGGCGTGACCGCGCCGATCCTTGGGCGGGCCGAAGCCGCCGGGCGGATACAGGGAAGCGCTGCTGGTCGGAGCCGACATCTGGATCCTCCATGGGAGTCGTTCGGTAGGCGAGAATGACGTTATCATTTTTGGAGAGGCGTGTACATCATGATCAACTAGTGCGGCGCAATTTCTAGGTTCCTAACTGGGAGAATGGTGTTATCGTCAGAATCATGGATGCTCGCTCATTCGACTCTTCTCAGCGTGCCGGTGCGCGCGATTCCCGGATCATCGGCGCCCGCGACCGATTCGAATGGGGGAACATCCGCTACCGCCTGGATGTGGTGGCGGCCAATATCGCGGACGTGGTCGAACACGCCGGCGGTTGGCTCTTCGACCGCGCCTCAGCGGGGTGGGAAGTGAGCGTGCTGGTGGACGAGCTCACCGACGACGACCGGCCGATGCGCATCCTGGGCGCGGAGGTGCTGGACCTGAAGGCGGTGCTGGACTCGGGGGGATCGGGTCGTCAACCACATGCGATCGCCATCGCCGCCGATGTCATCGACCGGGACGCCCGCACCGGTGAAGGGTTGCGACTCGCGATGGCGGACGGCGGGATTCAAGTGGTGGGGTGGGGCGCGGGCTGGCCCGCCAACGCCTTCCCGGTCGATCCCGTCCTGCATCGGCTCAGCGCGGCCGCGCGCGTGTTCAAGGCGCAGGCGCTGACCGCGGCGGGGCTCGGCGAGGACTCCGAGGCGCCGCGCCGGGTGGACGCCACCGAAAGGCTGTGCAGCGGAATGTCCAATTGGCCGCCGATCGTCGCGGATCTGAGCCCGCTGAGCTGATCGGCCGCGCGTCTCGCGGGTGACTCAGTGCGGGTCGCCGGTCAAGCCCGCGGCGCAGAACCGCCAGACGTCGGCGGCCTCGATCGGGTCGGTGTCGTCGGCCGCGGTGGGCCGGGCGATGTACATGACCGCCTGCATGGTGATGGCGGCCAGCCGGCGCGGATTCGCGCCCGGGGCGAGCAAGCCCGAATCCGCTGCGTCGGTGAGCAATTCGGTGAACAGCGTGAAGTGTGACGCGTGCGCCTTGCGCACCGCCGCCGGGTCCGCGCGCAGCAGTTGCGGTGCGAATTCGGTGAAGAGCGGGCGGTAGGTGCCGGGGTCGGGGCGGCACAGCTGGAACAGCAGTTCCACGGCGATACGCAGTTTCGCGATTGGGTCGTCGTAATTGGCGGTGGCCGCGCGGATCTGGTCGACGGTGCGGTCCAGGGTCTCCTCGTACAGCGCGAGCAGCAGTTCGTGCTTGCCGTTGAAGCGGGTGTAGAAGCTGGTCAGCGACTGCCCGGCGCGTTCCACCACCTCCAGCACCGTGATGTCGGTGCTGCCCTTCTCGGTGATGGCGGCCTGGGCGGCATCCAGGAAACGGTTCGCGCGCTGTCCGGCGCGTTGGCGGGCGGTGTGCAGCGAACGATCCACCGATCGCCGCATCCAGGCCGGTTGGGGTTCCTGGGTCCGCATCCTTCGATCATATGGCCGGGTGCGCGCCGAAGCGATATCTAATTCTTCAAAACTGAGAATTACGTTCTTTCTGAGTTCGCGCCGCGCGGCGGTCTCCCGTGCCGTGCGGCTAGTAGATTTGCCCCAGGATTACCGCGAGTCGGATCATGCCCGTCGCCACCCGGCGGCTCCGCACCGGCGACCATCCGAAGGGCGTAGATGAGCGATGCCGAGCACCTGGCGGGGATGTGGTGGCAGGTACTGACCACCGCCGGCTGGCAGGTCCCGGAGAGTTCGCTGGTCGGGTGGGTCGAGGAATTGCTCGCCACGATGACGGCCGCGGAATTCGATCCCGACGCCGGTGCGCGGGTGGGCGCAGGGCTGGCGACCGCGGGCCTGCAGAACGCGACGGTGCCCGCGGTCTCGGCCGGGGTGCTCTTTCGCCTGGCCGAGCACACCGACCGTCCCGACGCCGCCGCCCGGATGGCGACCGTGCTGGCGACCCTGGGCACCGGTTACCACCTGCGCCGCGCCGAATTGCTGGCTGCGCCCGAGCCCGAAACCGAGTCCGAGCAACGAGTGAAGCTGTTCCGCGCGATGTTCGAGCGGGTGTCGATCGCGGTGGCGCTGGGAAATGTCGACGGCACCCCGCTGCTGGTGAACCCCGCGTTCGTCGAACTGCTCGGCATTTCCACCGAGGTGCAGAAGATCGCGCCCTTCGACCACAGCCACCCCGACGACATGGAGGAGATCCGCACCCTGATCTTCGATCAGCTGGTGCCCGCACGGACCGGAACCGTCCGGCTCGAGCGCCGGACCCTGCGCGCCGACGGCGGCACCGGCTGGTCGCGGTTCGCGATCACCTATCTGGCCGACGTGGGCGGCAAGGACTACCTGATGGCCATCGGTGAGGACGTCACCGAACGACGGCAGCTACAGGACGAACTGCACCGCCAGGCCCGCGTGGACGCGTTGACCGGGCTCGCCAACCGCCGCGAACTGCTCGAGCGGATGAGCGCCATGCTCACCGCGGCCGGGCCCGGCGACCGGGCCGGGCTGTGCTTCGTCGATCTGGACCGGTTCAAGGGCATCAACGACCGCTTCGGGCACCGAATCGGCGACCAGGTCTTGATCGCGGTCGCGGCGCGGCTGGAGAACGCGGTCCGCGACCGGGACTGCGTGGTGGCCCGGCTCGGGGGCGACGAGTTCGTAGTGCTGATCCTGCCGCCCGTGGACAGTGAACAGGTCGGTGCGATCGGCGCGGACCTGCTCGAAGCCCTCGCCGATCCCGTTGCGGTGCAGGGGCACAGGCTGCCGGTGTCGGCCAGCATCGGCGCGGTCGTCACACCGGTGACGACCACCGACGCCGAAACTCTGCTCGAGGCCGCGGATGTGAGCCTGTACCAGGCGAAGACGCACGCGCAGGGCAAAGTCGTGCTGCACACGCTGGTGCCCCCGGCCTGAAGCGAAGCTCGAGAACAGCCTGGCCGGCCGATCAACGGGGGTCCGGCGCGAACCGCACGAAGTCAGTCCGCCGGGCCGAATCAACAAGATCGCAGCGGAGCGATTCGGCCCGAGCAATACGGGTATGCGGGCACAATGGGACCCGCAGACACTCGGACCTACCTCACCCTGGTCGTCGACGGTGAACAACGGTCGCTGCTCGTGGACAACCGGTCGACCCTGCTCGACGCCCTGAGGGAGGGGCTGGGGGTGACCGCACCGAAGAAGGGCTGCGACCACGGCCAGTGCGGGTCGTGCACCGTTCTGCTCGACGGCCGCCGCGTCACCACCTGCCTCACGTTCGCGGTCGCCAACGACGGCGCGCACATCCGCACCGCGGCAGGCCTGGCAACAAATGATGATCTGCATGCCATGCAACAGGCCTTTCTCGATCAGGACGGCCTGCAATGCGGCTACTGCACCCCGGGCCAGATCTGCTCCGCGGTGGGCATGCTCGACGAGGTGAAATCGGGTCACGCCAGCTACGTGACCGAGGATCTCGCGGCGGAGCCGGAACTCACCGACGCGGAGATCCGGGAGCGGATGAGCGGCAATCTGTGCCGATGCGCGGCCTACCCGAACATTCTGGCCGCGATCCGGCAGTCGGCCGCGTCATGATCCCGTTCGAATACCATCGCGCAAGCAGCGCGCAGGACGCGGTGGCGGTGCTGGCCGAACGTCCGGATGCGGTATTCCTCGGCGGCGGAACGAATCTCGTCGACCATATGAAGCTCGGTGTCGTGGCGCCACGACTGCTGGTGGATGTCAGCCGCCTGCCGCTCACCGACGTCACCGAGACCTCCGACGGAGGCTTGCGGATCGGCGCGGAAGTCCGCAACAGCGATCTGGCGGCCGACCCGCTGGTGCGTGCTCGCTACCCCGCCCTGTCACGGGCGCTGCTGGCCGGCGCTTCCGGGCAGCTGCGCAATCTGGCCACCACGGCCGGAAACCTGCTGCAACGCACCAGATGCGTCTACTTCCAAGACGTCAGCACCCCGTGCAACAAACGCGAGCCCGGCAGCGGCTGCTCCGCGATCGGCGGCTACGTCCGTTATCACGCGATCCTCGGCGCCACACCGCACTGCGTGGCGACCCACCCCTCGGACATGGCCGTCGCGCTGAGCATGCTGGATGCGCGAGTGGTGCTGCAGGATCTCGGCGGCGAGCGGCGAATCGCGCTCGCGGACTTCTATCGATTGCCGGGCGACCGCCCCGACCGGGACACCGCGCTCGCCCACGGTCAGCTCGTCACCGCCGTCGAGATTCCCCCACCCCCGTCCGGTGCCAGGTCCAACTATCGAAAGGTGCGTGACCGGGCCTCCTACGCCTTCGCCCTCGTTTCGGTTGCCGCCGAACTGGTTCGAGACCCCGGTGGCGATATAGCCCAGGCGCGCATCGCATTCGGCGGTGTCGCACACGTGCCGTGGCGCGCCAAAGAGGCCGAGAAAGTGCTGCGCGGATCCCCCGCGACGGACGACTCGTTCGCGCGTGCGGCTCACGCCGAACTGGTCCACGCGAAACCTCTGGCGGGCAACGAGTTCAAAGTCGATCTGGCACATCGAACCTTGGTCGCCACGCTGCGCTCGCTCTCCGATGGGGCATCGCGATGACCGCTCTCGAAGGCAACTCGATCGGGGCGCCGCTGCCCCGGCTCGACGGACCGGCAAAGGTCACAGGTGCAGCCCGATACGCTTTCGAACACCCGGTCGACAGAGCCACGTACCTGCATCCGATCCAGGCCACCGTCGCCAAGGGCCGCGTATCCGCGATGGACACCGCACCGGCCGAACACATGGACGGGGTACTCGCCGTACTCACGGTGTTCAACGCCCCGAAGCTTGCGGACACTTCGGATGGTGAGCTCAGCATCCTGCAAAACGATCAGGTGCATTTCCGCGGCCAGCTCATCGGCGCGGTCCTCGCCGAATCTCTCGAAATCGCCCGGCACGCGGCGGATTCGGTGACCGTCGACTACGCGGCAGACCCCCACCACAGCGAACTTCGCCCGGACGATCCTGCGCTCTACGCCCCCGAAGCAGTCAGCGACGGTTCGCCCACCGACACCGAACAGGGCGACGTCGAGGCCGCGCTGCGTGCTGCCGCCGTGACTATCGATCAGACCTACACCACCCCCACCGAACACAACAATCCGATGGAACCCCATGCCTCCATCGCGATGTGGGACGAATCCTCCGGACAGCCACGGCTGACGCTCTACGATTCGACGCAGGGCGTGCACACCGTCCGAAAGACACTCGCGCCGCTGTTCGGCCTGGAACTCGACCGGATGCGCGTGATCGCGCCGCATGTCGGCGGTGGTTTCGGGGCCAAGGGCGCCCCCCACGCGCACAACGTGCTCGTCATCATGGCGGCCCAGCGCAGCGGCGGGCGGCCGGTGAAGCTGGCGCTGACCCGGCAGCAGATGTTCGCGCTCGTCGGCTATCGCACGCCGACGATTCAGCGGATCAGGCTCGGCGCCGACACCGACGGCTCGCTGACCGCGCTGTGGCACGCGGCGATCGAATCCACTTCCACCGTCAAGGAGTTCGCCGAGCAGACCGCGGTCGTGTCACGCACGATGTATGCCACACCCAATCGGCGGACATCACATCGCCTCGCCGCGCTCGATGTGCCCGTTCCGTTCTGGATGCGCGCGCCCGGCGAATGCCCCGGTATGTTCGCGGCCGAGGTCGCGATGGATGAACTCGCCATCGCGTGCGGAATCGATCCGATCGAACTGCGTATCCGCAACGAACCCGAGCGTGACCCCGAGACAGGCAGGCCCTGGTCCGGGCGGCAGGTGCTGCAGTGCCTGCGCATCGGCGCCGAGCGGTTCGGCTGGCACGATCGCGACCCCGCGCCTCGCAGCCGGACGCGCGGCGAGTGGCTGATCGGAACCGGGGTGGCCGCGTCGACCTATCCGGTGAACGTGAGTCCGGGCAATACGGCCCGGATCGAATTCCGGGCCGATGGTCGCTTCGAGGTGCGGATCGGCGCCGCCGACATCGGCACCGGCACGTGGACCGCACTAACCCAGATCGCCGCCGATGCACTCTGCTGCGATATGGAAGCGGTGGAGTTGCGGATCGGCGATACCGATCTGCCGTCCGCGTCGGTCGCGGGTGGGTCGTCGGGAATCACCTCGTGGGGCACGGCCGTCGTCACCGCCGCGCGTGCTTTCCGCGCCGAACACGGCACCGCCCCCGCGATCGGGGCGGCAACCACCGCCGACGCGCCGGAGAACCCCGACACCGAGGCGTTCGCGATGCATTCCTTCGGCGCTCAATTCGCCGAGGTGGCTGTGCACCGCGACACCTGCGAGGTTCGGGTGCCGCGCATGCTGGGAGTGTTCTCCGTCGGGCGCGCGATCAACGCGCGCACGCTGCGATCACAGCTCATCGGAGGCATGACGATGGGGCTGTCGATGGCGTTGCACGAGGAAAGCGTTCGCGATCACCGTTTCGGCCACGTGGTGACCCAGGATTTCGCCGGGTATCACATCAGCGCGCACGCGGATGTGCAGGACATCGAAGCGATCTGGCTGGATGAATCGGACGAGCACGCCAACCCGATGGGTTCACGGGGAGCCGGTGAGATCGGGATCGTCGGCGCCGCAGCCGCTCTGGCCAATGCCGTGCACCACGCGACCGGGGTTCGAGTCCGGGATCTGCCGATCACCGTGGATCGGCTGTTGTGATGAACCACGGTTCCTTTCGTATCCGATGCCGCTCTCGGCGAAGACCGATCAGCAGGTGAAGGGATAGCAGTTGCGTGTTGTCGTCGGGCTCGGTGCCGGCGGCGAGGTCGGCTGCTGCTGACCGGTCGGGCCGGGTGTGCCGGACGGGACACTGACCCGAACGTCCTCGCCGGGCTTGCTCGGGTCGGTGTGTGCGCGTACGTCGGCCAGCAGCCACCACACGCCGCCGATCAGCACGGCCAGCGCGAGCAGTCCGGCCACCGCACTGTGCACACGCTCGCGCGGAATCTTCCGAATGGAGGCCGGAACTCTCGGCCTCGGGCGGGTGCGTTGCGCTACGGGCTCGGGCCGACCACGCCGTCCTTTTCGTGCCGAGTTGAACGCCGTCAACGCTTGCGAAGCTCGAACGATCGAAAAGTAGGGGCGGACAGCACCGACCACCCGCCAAGTCGATGGGCCGGTTGACGACCTCTTGCGAGTTCGCGGTCGTAAATCGTTCAGCCGCAGATAATCTGCCCACTCCGGGGGCGGGAACGTAACGGGGACTGCCCGCTTGGGCTCGCCCCGGTCCGGTGGTTCGCGACCACATGCCGGGTCCGCGACGACGATGTCGCCGCTTTCGGTTGCGATGAAGGAAATCTCGTCGTCTTCGGACCGAGGAGCCTTCGTCAGCGACGCGGGTTCGGGCATCGCGGAACCGGAATCGAGATCCGGGTTGTCGTCGGCCCCCGGCCGATCGTCTTCGGGCTCCTCATCCAGCCAGTCCTCGGACTCCTCATCCAGCCACGAGTACGGATCGCCTTCCCAGTCGGTCTCCTCCGGAGCGGGTAGCAGAATCGGCTCGGGAGCTGACGCGGGCCAGGCGGCGGATTCGTCCGGTTGCTCACCGTTGTGGACCAGCACTGGCCTTTCACTTTCACTCGTGCGGCGACACCGACTTCGATGCGATCACCACACGATAGCCAGCCCCCTCTACACGCGGCGAACCGCCTCGAAACCGAACGGTTCGCGAATGTGTCTGCGGCGCAGTAGAACCGGCATGCGTCGGTGTGGCTCCGGCTCCGCGCCCTCGGGCTGGAGCGGGACTTGTGAATGCGTGATCAGTGCGCGGGGATCTCGCCATCCGGGTGCTCGATGAGTGATTCGAGCAAGACTGTCAGTGGACGCGCGTCCGTCGATGCCCCCGCGGCGGCCAGAACCGGAAGCGTCGTGGACGCGATCAGGGCCAATATCTCGGCGTTCGCCAAGGGCAGCAGGACCACACCGTCGGCCACCTGGGCGGCATGGATGTCGGAGATCAACCCGGCAAGCCCCGCGGGAGTTCCTATGTAGCGCAGCGTGGTCGGTGACGGCGGGGTCTCCACGAGGGCATCCAGGCGCTCGAGCGCACGTCGAGCGCTCGAGACGTCTTCAGCGATGATCACCTCCAGGTCGACGAGCACGATCGCCGCCGTCGGATCGTCACCCTCGGCGACGGCCTGTGCACGCATCCGGGCCGTGCGCCGCTTCGTACCGAGCAGATCGGTGGTGCGCACGCGCCGTACTGTCGCGGGGTCCAGCGGGCGTGCGGTGCTCAGCTCGATCCAGGTCTCGGCGAGCACGAGCGGATGCTCGTGGACCGCGCCGGGGTGAAATCCCGCACCGGTCGGCTCGATCGCCAGGCACAGTGCGGTGCCGATGTCGGAGAGCGAACGAGACATGGTGATTCCCTTCCGGATTCGCGGCGTTCTGAATGCGGTGCCGCCGTCCGCACGGGCGCGGATCGGCAGGTATCAGACGGGGTCGAACGCCGAGATGCGCCAGGAATCGTCCACTCGGGCGAGGGTGACCCGGACGCTGCTGGCGGTCAGGGCCGGTTCGGGTTTCTCGGCGCTGGTGGTGGTCTGGTTGATGAAGACCAGCACGGTCGCCGCCTCCGCGCCCAGGTCCGAGACCGCCGCGCGCACGATCGTAGCGCTGGTCTTGACCGACTTCTCCTTGGCCGCCGGGGTGACGATCTGCTGGGTGAACTGGGTGTAGTAGGCCAGGAAATCGCCGGTGAGATGGGCTTTGGCGGTATCGAAGTCGTGGTCGAGGGTGTCGGGCGCGTACGACAGCAGGGCGATCGTGCCGTCCTTGGCCGCGGCGAGGGCGGCGGCGGAACCGGTGTCGTCGGTGCGGCTGTCGGGCAGATATTGCCACCGGATCAGGCTCGCCGCGACGAGCACGGCGGCGATGGCGGTGACCGCCAGCAGGGTGATACCGGGTGCGCGGCGCACGAGGGCCACGACGCGCAGCGCGCGATTGCGAAGTGCGATGATCACGGGACGAACTCCACCTTCGACATCTTCAGTTGGCCGTCGACCCGGGTCACGGTGACGCTGAGCCGCCAGACGCGCGGTTCCTGTTTGGCCCCGGCGGAATTGGTGATCTGCGAGGTCGCCGCGACGAGTACGACCGCCGAATCCTCGGTCATCGATTCCACCGCGGTGGCGTTGACCCTGCCCTCGGTGGTGACCTGGGACTGCTCGACCACCTTCGTGAAATCTTCCGCGCGACTTTGGAAGTCGTCCCGGAACGCGCCGGTGGAGTTGTCCAGGACCCGCTGCACGTCGTCCTTGGCACGATTGAAGTCCAGTGAGGTGAGCGCGACGACGCCCTGTTTGGCGGCGGCGCTGAACTCGGCTGTGCGCCTGTCGGTATCGCTGATCCGCTGGTGGTTCCACACCGAGAAGACGCCGACCGCGAGCGAGGCGACCACCACCGCGGTGGCCAGCACGAGGACCGCCGTGCGGCGGCCGCCCGATCGGGCGCGCGACACCCACCGCCGCAACCGAGAGCCACCGGGCTCGCCCACCGCGTCGTCGGACGTTCTCGCAGTGGCGGATTCGGTGACCTTCTCGGCCTTCGCACCGGGGTCGGTGTCGTCGGTACCGAGGTCGACGATGAGCACGCCGTCGTCGGTCGGTGCGTCGTCCGCCGCGGGTTCCGCGCGGACCGTGCCCTCGGACGACGGTATCGAAGTGCCGACCTCGGCACCCGTGCTCGATGACGGCGTCGTCTCGGCTGCGTCGTCGGCTACCGGCGGAGCGACATCGGTGCTCGAGACGGCCTCGGCTCGGCGGCGCAGGGCCACCGCTCGCGCACGGGCGCGCGCCGCCGTCGCCATGGCCTCCGCGGCCGCGGCGTCCGCCTCGGCCTCCTCCGCCGCCGACAACAGCAGGCTGGTGTCCGCGCGCGTCAGCGCACCGATATCGGAATCGATATCTATGCCCGGGTCCACGAGATCCTTCATCACGCCTCCAAATCGACGGTGTGGGCGACGGTCTCAGCCGCGAGAGCCCGCCAGCAGCTCCGGGATGGTGACGAACTTGACGCGGGGCCGGGCCGCGCTCGCGCCCCGGGCCCGTTCGGCGTCGTCGATGGCGCGCCACCCCGGCCAATCGACCGGGGTGATCCCGCGCCCGGCCAGCAGCTCCCGCACCGCCGCCCGGTCGCCGACGTCCCCGTGCAGCGTGCCCGCGGCGTAGTCGGCCAGCAGTTGCGCCACCGTTTCGGCCGCGCACGTGCGATTGGTTCCGATGACACCGCGCGGGCCGCGTTTGATCCAGCCGGTGACATAGGTCCCCGGCAGCGTCCGCCCGTCCGAATCCACCACCCGGCCACGCTCGTTCGGGATGATCCCGGCCGCGTCGTCGAAGGGCAGCCCCGCCAGCGCCCGGCCCCGGAAACCGATGGACCGCAACACCAGTGCGGTGTCGAGCAGTTCTGTCGCGTTCTCACCCGGGACGGTGGAGAGCACTCGCACGCCCGTCACCCGCTCGCCACCGGTCAGCTCCACCGGGGAGGAATTGAAGCGGAACACGATTCGCCTGTTCCCCGGCGTGGTTCCGCGGTCGGCGTATTCGCGAGCCAGTTCCAGCTTGATGGTGGTCTCCACGTCGTCATCCGGATGCGCGGTCAGATCGCCGCCTTCGATGACCACGTCGATCCCCGGCAGATGCCCCAGGGCATGGAATTCGCCCGCGGAGAACGCGCCTTCGCGCGGCCCGCGCCGGCCCAGGATCACGACTTCGCCGATTCCGCTGTCCGCCAGCGCATCCGCCGCGTGCTCGGCGATGTCGGTGCGCCCCAGCGCCGGCGCGTCCAGCAGCAGCATCCGGGCCACGTCCAGGGCGACGTTGCCGTTGCCGATGATCACCGCGCGCGAACCCGACAGCTCGAAACTGCGATCGGCGTGGTCGGGATGCCCGTTGTACCAGCCGACGAAATCCGCGGCGGCGTAGTTGCCGGGCAACTCTTCGCCCGCGATGCCCAGATCCCGGCTGTCCGAAGCGCCCACCGCGTAGATCACCGCGTGATGGTGGGCGAGCAGCTCGGCATGGGTGATGTCCCGCCCGGCCTCCACGTGCAGATGACAGCCGAAACGGCTGTCGGAGAACGCGCGATCGAAGATCTTCACGATCGACTTGGTGCGCTGATGGTCGGGCGCGACCCCGGCCCGGATCAGGCCGAAGGGGGTCGGCAGTCGTTCGAAGAGATCGACTTCTACCCCGGGAATGCCGAGCAGCTCCGCCGCGGCGTAGCAGGCCGCCGGACCCGCGCCCACCACCGCGACCCGCAGCTCCGCGCGTGCCGGAGCCCGCGAAACAGTTTCGGGCACGGTCGCTTCGAGCGGATGACGCTGGAAGTACGCGGCATTGATGTCGCGGAACCGCTCCAGCTCCGGCGGCAGGTCGTACTCGGAGTAGACCGCGCCTACCGGGCATTCGTCCGCGCACGCGCCACAGTCGATGCACGTCTCGGGATCGATGAAGAGCATCTGCGCGCCCGGCTCGCCGACCGCGCCGGCGAGCGGGCGAATGCAGTCCACCGGGCAGGCCGGTACACAGCTGGCGTCCTTGCAGCAGTTCTGGGTGATCACGTACGCCAAAGCCGGAACTCCCTACACGAGATGGTGATCGGACGCGTTCAGTCGATGACCGCGGCCTGGGAACGCACGGTGACCGGTGCGGCCAGCTGCTGTTCGACGCAGATGCGCTGGAGCTTGGCCAGGGTCTCGTCGAGCCCGGGGCCCAGGCGCGGACCGGGGGTGAAGGTGGCCGGGAGCTTCCGCATGCCCTGGATGACGCCGATCGTGTCGTAGTGCACGGCGCCCGCGGGGTCGCAGTGGAAGTCCGGCATCCGGTCCAGCACCGCGGTGAGCATGGATTTGAACACCGTGCGCGCGACATTGGAGCCGATGCACCGGTGAATACCGAGCCCGAAGCTGAAGTGCCGGTTGCCTTTACGGTCCAGCTCGATGCGGTTCGGATCCGGGAACACCGAGGGGTCGCGGTTGGCCATCGCCCAGGACAGCCACAGCCGCTCGCCCTCTTCGAACCGGGTTTGCGCGGCGTCGAAGTCGGCGGCGATGGTGCGCCCGTCGCCCGGGGCCGGGGTGAAGTAGCGCAGGAACTCCTCGGTGGCCGGATTGAGCAGGGTCTCCCGCTCGCGGCTGAGCAGCTCGCGCTGATCGGTGTTGTCGGACAACCACTCCAGGGCGTGCGCGGTGAGAGCGGTGGTGGTGTCAAAGCCGCCGCCGATGATCAGGCCCAGCATGCCCAGGATCTCGAGATCGGGTGCGGGTTCGCCGTCGATCCGCAACTGGATCAGCCCGTCCACCAGGCCCGGGCGCGGATTCTCGCGAATCTCGTGCAGGTTGATCACCAGGTCCAGGCCCATCTGGCGGTGCATCTCCGCGACCCGCACCGCGTCGGGCGAGTTCTCGGGGGTGTAGACCGCCGCGTGGACAGGTTCGCTGTAGGTCGACCACTTGTCCAGCGAGATGCCGAGCATGGCCAGGGTCAGCACCGCGGGCACGATGTTGGCCAGATCATCGACGAAATCGATGCTGCCGCTCTCGATCTTCTCGTCCAGGCTGGCCCGGACGACCTCGTCGATGAACGGCTCCCAGCGCTTGACCGCGGCGGGGGACAGGTAGGGGTTCAGCACCGCCCGGTAGATGCGGTGCTCGGGGTCGTCCATCTCCAGGATGCCCCCGCGCACCACCGCCGCCCGGCGCGCGGTCGGGATGGAAATGCCCTTGTAGCCCTTGCGTTCTCCGCGCAGATCGTGATCGTTGGACACGTGCGGGCAGCGCGCGAGTTCGAAGACCGCGTCCGCGCTGCTGGCCACCCAGTGACCTTCGTAGGTGTCGGTCCAGGCCACCGGGCAGCGTTCGTGCAGCTCCTCGGTGATCTTCTCGAAGTGACCGCGGTAGTCGGCGGTGTGGCGGTCGAAGTGGTATCTGTTGCGTTTGCGATCCTCGCCGACGGCGACATCGTCGATGCTCACTGTGTGTTCCTCCGGTGGTCCGATGTGACGCCTGTCGGCGGGGTCGCCTCAGATGAGGGTGATGGCGCGTTCGGGGCAGGATCGTGCGGCTTCGCGCACCGGCTCTTCCTGATCGCCGGGGACGTCACCGTCGTACACCGGCGACGAGTGACCGTCGATCTCGCTGAGCTCGAACGCCGCCGGTGCGCTCAGGGCGCACAGCGTATGGCCTTGGCAGCGTTCCGAATCGACCTGGACCTTCATCGTCCATTCCTCGCTATCGTTCCGTAATCGGCTGTGCGCATTGAGATTCCGACCGATCAGATGTGGTAGTCGTACCACTTGAGGTACCCGCCGCCGTCGATGCGCGCGGCGGTGCCGGTGACATAGCGGGCCTCGTCCGAGGCCAGGTACAGCACGGCGTTGCTGATGTCCTCGGGGTCGACGTAGCGGATCGGCATCGCCTGCTGCACGGCGAACACCGGCTCGGCGTCCTCGCGGGTCGGGTGTTCGAGATCGGGCCGGAACGAGCGGTACATCGGCTCGCTCTGCAGCATGGGCGTGTTGACGTTCGTCGGGTGAATCACGTTGGCGCGGATGCCCAGCGGCGCGATATTGGTCGCCAGGTCGTGCACGTAGGCGGACAGGGCGCGCTTGGAGTGCACGTAGGCGTAGCCGCCGGGATCCTTGCCGGGCTGATCCTTCTTCGAGGCGTCCATGAGCGCGGCGACCGAGCCGGTGGCGATGATCGAGGCGCCCGAGCTCAGATGCGGCAGCGCGACCTGGATGGCGTTGATGGTGCCGATCAGGTTGACGTCGATGACATCGGACCACGCCTGCACGGGCGGCGTGCCCTTCATGCCGGCGATACCGGCCTGTGCCACAACGATATCGAGCCTGCCGAGTTCGGCGACGCCGGCCTCGAGCGCGGTCCGCAGCTCGTCGGCCTTGCGCACGTCGGCCTTGGCGGTGACCACGCGGCGGCCGGTCTTGGTGACCAGGCGCGCGGTCTCCTCGAGGTCCTCGGGCCGGGCCAGTGCGTAGCCCAGGCTCGCGATGTCCTCGCACAGGTCGACCGCGATGATGTCGGCGCCCTCCTCGGCCAGACGCACGGCGTGGCTGCGGCCCTGACCGCGTGCGGCGCCCGTGATGAATGCGACCTTGCCCTCAACACGTCCCACGGTATTCCTCCGGATTTGTTGATCTCAGTTCGGAAGAATGCCCCTTCCGTGAATGAGAACGGTACTCTACCAAGGGGTGACCAGCAAGGGAGGCGGACGGCCATGAGCACGACGGGTGAAACCCGGCAGGCCGCATGGAAGCAGCGCGCGGTCGATCGCGCACTGCGCGCCGCCGCGGTGCGCGCGGAACTGCGCGTCGATCAGTTCCTGGACGCGGCGCAGGCGCTCATCACGGAGAAGGGCGGCATCGACTTCACCGTGCAGGAGATCGTCGACCGCTCGGGGCAGTCCCTGCGCAGCTTCTATCTCCAGTTCGACGGCAAGCATCAGTTGCTGCTCGCGCTGTACGAGGAGGCCGTGGCCAAGACCGCGGCCCAGATCCGCGCGGCCGCACAGACACTCGACGATCCGCTCGATCGCCTGCGGGTCGCGGTCGAGCTGCTGTTCCAGCTGTGCCGCCCCGATCCGGATGCCTACCGGCCACTGTTCACCGACTTCTCCCCGCAGCTGCGCACCTCGAACCCCACCGAGGTGCGGGTCGCGCACGCGACGCTGTTCGCGGTGTTCGCCGATCTGCTCGAGGGCGTCGGCGCGGCCGGGCGGCTGCGGGCCGGCGGCAATCCGCGCCGGCTGGCCGCGATCACCATGCAGACCGTCATGTACATCGCCCATCCCGGGACGGTCGACGGCGACCTGCGGCCGATCACCGCCGGTGAGGTGTGGGCGTTCTGCGCGCACGGAATCACGGGCCCCGGCGAGTATTGAATTCTCAAATCGGGCATGTAGGCTAAGTCACATTCGAGAATGCCATTTCCCAACGGTGTGGAGGGGCGGTGAGCTCATGGCCTCGAAACTGATTCCCCGATCCACCTGGATGGCGCGGCGGAGTACGGGCGTATTCCAAACCATCGGCGGTTTGTTCGCCATGTCCGCGGACGCGGTCCGCTTCGTATTCGTGCGGCCGTTCCAGACCCGCGAATTCCTCGAACAGTCCTGGTTCATCGTGCGGGTCTCGATGATTCCCACTGTGCTGGTGGCGATTCCGTTCACCGTCCTGGTCAGCTTCACCCTCAACATCCTGCTGCGCGAACTCGGCGCCGCGGATCTGAGCGGCGCCGGCGCGGCCTTCGGGGCGGTGACCCAGGTCGGCCCGATGGTGACGGTCCTGATCGTCGCGGGCGCGGGTGCGACGGCGATGTGCGCGGATCTGGGTTCGCGCACCATCCGCGAGGAGATAGACGCCATGCGGGTGCTGGGCATCGACCCGGTCCAGCGGCTCGTCACCCCGCGCATGCTCGCCTCCGGGCTGGTGGCATTCCTGCTGAACAACCTCGTCTGCATCATCGGCATCCTGGGCGGCTACGTCTTCTCCGTCTTCGTCCAGGACGTCAATCCGGGCGCGTTCGCCGCCGGGCTCACCCTGCTGACCGGCCTCGACGAGGTGCTCATCTCATCGGTGAAGGCGCTGCTGTTCGGGTTCGTCGCCGGTCTGGTGGCGTGCTATCGCGGGCTGATCGTGACCGGCGGCGCGAAATCGGTCGGCAACGCGGTCAACGAAACGGTTGTCTACGCGTTCATGTCGCTGTTCGTCATCAATGTCGTGGTCACCGCGGTCGGCATCCAGATGACGGCGCGATGAAGGGGGATCAATGACCATCGCCGCCAGATATCCGGCGACGCTACGACGCGTGCGCCGCCCGATCAACAGCGTGGGTCGCGTCGGCGACCACACCATCTTCTACGTCAAGGCGCTCACCCGGACCCCGTACGCGGCCGCGCACTATCGCCGCGAGACGATCCGGCTCATCGCCGAAATCAGCATGGGCGCGGGCGCGCTGGCGGTCTTCGGCGGCACCGTGGTGATCGTCGGCTTCCTCACCCTGGCCACCGGCGGCACCCTCGCGGTGCAGGGCTACAGCTCGCTGGGCAACATCGGCATCGAGGCGCTGACCGGATTCCTGTCCGCGTTCATCAACGTCCGCATCTCCGCGCCCGTGGTCGCGGGTATCGGACTTGCGGCGACGTTCGGCGCGGGCGCGACCGCGCAACTGGGGGCCATGCGCATCAACGAGGAGATCGACGCCCTCGAATCGCTGGCCATCGAACCGATCGCCTACCTGGTCAGCACCCGGCTGGTGGCCGGCATGGTCGCCATCACCCCGCTGTACGCGCTGGCTGTCATCGCCTCGTTCATCGCGAGCCGTTTCACCACCGTCGTCCTGCTCGGGCAATCGGCCGGGCTCTACGACCACTACTTCTCCACCTTCCTCAATCCCATCGATCTGGTGTGGTCGTTCGTGCAGGCGCTGGCCATGGCGCTGACGATCCTGCTGATACACACCTACTTCGGCTTCTTCGCCAGCGGCGGGCCCGCGGGGGTGGGGATCGCGGTCGGCAACGCCGTGCGCACCTCGCTCATCGCGGTGGTCTCGGTGACGCTGCTGGTCTCGCTGGCGGTCTACGGCGCCAACGGGAATTTCAATCTCTCGGGATAGGCATATCGGTGTTCTCGAATCTGTTGCGCCCCTTGGTGGGTCTACTGTCCATCGGGATGGTCGCGGGTGCCGTCGGCGGCGCGATCACCCTCTTCGAAGGCGGACTCGACGACACCGTGCCGGTCACCGTGCTCTCGAGCCGCGCCGGGCTGGTGATGTACCCCGACGCGAAGGTGCAGATGCGCGGGGTCACGGTCGGCAAGGTCGCCGAGATCCACGAGCGCGCGGACGGCATGGCGGTGATCCGGCTGGCCATCGATTCCGGGCAGCTGTCGAAGATCCCGGCCAACGTCTCGGTCGACATCGCGTCCACCACCGTGTTCGGCGCGAAGTACGTGCAGTTCATCGCGCCTGAAAAGCCTTCGACCGCAGCGCTTTCCGCCGGTCAGACCTTCGACGCCGACCATGTGACCGTCGAGATCAACACCATCTTCCAGCAGCTCACCCAGGTGCTGGGCAAGGTCGAACCCGAGAAGCTGAACGCCACCCTCGGGGCCATCGCGACCGCGACCAAGGGCCGGGGCCAGCGGATCGGTCAGCTGCTCACGGACCTGGAAGCCTTTCTGGCGCAACTGGAACCGGCGCTGCCCGCCTTGAATACCGATCTCACTCAGCTGCCCGTGGTAGCCGCGGCCTACGCCGACGGCGCTCCGGCGCTGGTGAGCACCGCCGCCGACGCGACCGCTATCGGCGCCACCCTGATCGACGAGCAGCAGAACCTGGACGCGCTGCTGACCGGGGTGATCGGACTGTCCGACAGCGGAAACCAGGTGCTGGCCGACAATCAGGACGCGCTCGCGAGCACCCTGCACCTGCTGGTGCCGACCGTGCAGCTGACCAACGAGTATCGCGAAGCACTGCGCTGCGGGATCGAGGGTCTGGCCAGACTGGACCGCCTGCCGCCCGCCGAAGCCGAGGGCGTCATGATTTCGGCCAACTTCCTGTTCGGCACCTTCCCCTACAGCTACCCCGAGAGCCTGCCCAAGGTCGCGGCCAAGGGTGGTCCGCAGTGCGTCGGGATGCCCGTGCCCTACGACACGCATCCGCCGTTCGTGGTCGCCGACGTCGGCGCGAATCCGTACGCGCGCGGTCAGCAGGGCATCAACTTCAACTCGGAATGGCTGCAGCACCTGCTGTTCGGGACGAACGGGGGCAAATAATGGATCGCCGCAACGGCCCGCTGCTGAAATTCTCCGCCTTCGCCGTGGTCATGGTCGTGCTGTCGGCGCTGCTGATCCTGGTATTCGGTGACTTCCGGGGTGGCGCGTCGACCAACTACTCCGCGGTGTTCGCGGACTCCTCGGGTATTCGCGCGGGTGACACCGTGCGCATCGCGGGGGTGCGGGTGGGCACCGTCGGCACGGTGCGGCTGCGCCCGGACCACTCGGTCACCGTCGATTTCGACACCGACCGCGGCGTCGCCCTCACCACCGGCACCCGGGCCGCGGTGCGATATCTGAACCTGGTCGGCGACCGCTACCTGGAACTGACCGAAGGACCGGCCACCACCGAGATACTGCGGGCCGGGGCGCAGATCCCGGCCGACAAGACCACGCCCGCACTGGATCTGGACGTCCTGCTCGGTGGGTTGAAGCCGGTGATCGCCGGCCTGAACGCCCGCGACGTCAACGGATTCACCTGGTCGCTGCTGGAAATCCTGCAGGGCAAAGAGGATACGGTCGGTTCGCTGCTCGCGCGCACCACCTCGTTCACCACCACCCTCGCCGACAACGGCGCGGTGGTGCAGCAGCTGATCGACAACCTCAACACGGTGATGGCCACCCTGTCGACGGACGGCGCGCAATTCGGCGGCACCATCGACCGGCTGGAGCAGCTGGTCACCGAACTCTCTCAGGAGCGAGATCCGATCGGGGCCGCGGTCACCGCACTCGACAACGGCACCGCCTCCATCGCCGACCTGCTGACCGATGCCCGGCCGTCGCTGGCCGGCACCGTCGACGAGCTGGCTCGCCTGGCGCCCCAGCTCGACGACACCCAGGAGCGGCTCGAACGCGGAATCACGCTGGCCCCGGAGAACTTTCGCAAGATGGCCCGCACCGGCACCTACGGCAACTTCATCCACTACTACCTGTGCTCGATCTCGGTGCGGGTCAACGATCCGTCCGGTCAGGTCGTGGTGTTGCCCGCGGTCAAGCAGGACACGGGAAGGTGTAGCGCGTAGCCATGCTCGAATATCGCGGCAGAAATCTGGTGCGCCACGGTCTGGTCGGCGTCGTCGTCATCGTCTGTGTGATCCTGATCGGCCTGCAATCGCAGCGTCTGACCAGCTGGGGCACCACGGTGCGCTACGAGGCGGTGTTCACCGAGGCCGGTGGGCTCACCGCCGGGGACGACGTGATCGTCTCCGGTGTCAAGGTCGGACAGGTCGCCAGGGTGAGCCTGCGCGACGGCGATGCCCGAGTGGTGTTCGCCGTCGAAGCCGGCGTCCGGCTCGGGGATCGCAGCACCGTGCACATCAAAACCGGCTCGCTGCTGGGTAAACGGCTGCTGACGGTGATCTCCGAGGGCGAGGGGGTGCTGCGCCCGGGTCAGATCGTTCCCGTCGAGCGCACGTCCTCGCCGTATTCGCTGACCGACGTGGTCGGCGACCTCACCACGAACGTCTCCGACATCGACACCCAGGCCCTGAATCAGTCACTGGCGCTGCTGTCCTCGACCCTGGACCGGGTCGCCCCGCAGCTGGGCCCGGCCTTCGACGGGCTGAGCCGGATATCGCGCTCGCTCAACGAGCGCAACGATTCGCTGCGTGACCTGCTGGGCGCGACGGCGGATGTGACGGGCATCCTCGCCCAGCGCAGCGACCGGCTGAACGCGTTGCTGCTCAACGGGAACGCGCTCCTGGGCGTGCTGACCGAACGCCGGCAGGCCGTGGTGGATCTGCTGGCCAACACCGCCGCGGTGGCGCGGCAACTATCGGGTGTCATCGCGGACAACGAGGCCGAATTGGCGCCCACGCTGGATCGGCTGAACTCGGTGGTGGCCATGCTCGAACGCAACCGCGACAACCTCTCCCGGGCGCTGCCCGGCTTCGTGAAGATCATGCGAACCCAGGGCGAGATCGTCTCGAGTGGACCGTTCTACAACGCCTACGTGGTGAATCTCCTGCCGGGATCGCTGATTCAGCCGTTCGTCGAGCAGCAGTTCGGCAACGTGCCGCTGCCCAGCGGGGAGGGTCCGCGATGAACGGGTCGTTGATGCGCAAGCTGGCTGTCCTGCTCGCGGCGGTGCTGGCGCTGGCCGGCGCGGGTGTCGTGGTCCATCGAACCTGGTTCGAGCCCAGGCAGATTCGCGCGGTGTTCAGCGCCACCACCGCCATCTACGTCGGGGACGATGTGCGGGTGGCCGGGGTCCGGGTCGGCCGTATCGCGGCCATCGAACCCCGGGGCACGACCGCGGAGATGGTGCTGGACGTCGACCGTGACATCCGGATTCCCGCCGATGCCAAGGCGGTGGTCGTGGCACAGAGCCTGATCGCGGCCCGCTACGTCCAGCTGACGCCCTCCTATCGCGGATCGGGCGAGGTGCTCGCCGACGACGCGGTGATCCCGCTCGAGCGCACCGCCGTTCCGGTGGAATGGGACGAGGTCAAATCCCAATTGGCGCGCCTGGCCACCGATCTCGGCCCCGACGGGGGAGTGACCGACAGTTCCACCACCGGCCGTTTCATCGACAGCGCGGCGGACGCGCTCGCGGGGAACGGCGGCAAGCTGCGGGACACGCTCACCCAATTGTCCGGCGTGGCAAGAATTCTCGCCGAGGGCAGCGGCTCGATCGTGGACACCATCGAGAACCTGCAGAAGTTCGTCACCGTCCTGCGGGACAGCAACGTGCAGGTCGTCGAATTCCAGAACCGGCTCGCCACCCTGACCAGCCTGCTCGACGACTCGCGCTCGGACCTGGACGCGGCGCTGGTGAGCCTGTCGATCGCGATCGGGGATGTGCAGCGGTTCGTGAACGAGAACCGCGACCGCGCCGGGGAACAGGTGCAGCGGCTGGCCGATATCACCCAGCTGCTGGTCGATCAGCGCGGCGACGTGGAAGAGCTCCTGCACCTCGCGCCGAACAGCGTCGCGAACTTCTACAACATCTACAACGCCGACACCGGAACCACGCCGGGTGTGTTCTCGCTCAACAACTTCACCAATCCCATCCAGTTCATCTGCGGCGGTATCGCCAGCGTGGAGAACGCGACGGCCGCCGACGCCGCGGCCCGCTGCCACGAATACCTGGGCCCGTTCCTGAAGCTGCTCGAGTTCAATTACCTGCCGTTCGCGGTGAATCCGGTGATCGGTCCCTCCGCGGACCCGAAGAACCTGATCTACACCGACGCGGCGCTGATCCCCCAGGTGGTCGACACCCAGGCGGCCGGGCCTACCCTGCCGAACCTGATCGACATCCTGTTCCCGGGCGGAGGACACCCATGACGCCACAGCGTCTTCCACGCCGCGGCAGACTTCTGCTGCTGGGCGCGTGCGCGATGTTCAGCGCGACCGGCTGCGGCTGGCACGGCGTGAACTCGCTGTCCCTGCCGGGCGCGGCCGGGCACGAGCCGGGTTCCACCGTGCTGCACGTGGAGATGGCCGATGTCGGCACGCTGGTGTCGAATTCGCCGGTCATGATCGATGACGTGGTGGTCGGCAGCGTCGGTGAGATCGCGCTGGCGGGCTGGCACGCGGAGGTCGAGGTGTGGATCCGCCCGGGAACATCGGTGCCGGCCAACGCGGTCGCGGTGATCGGGCAGACCAGCCTGCTGGGGTCGAGCCATCTCGCGCTGAGCATGCCGCCGGGTGTCGCGCCCGCCGGGCGGCTGGAGTCCGGCGCGACCATCGCCCTGAACTCCTCCTCGACCTACCCCTCCACCGAACAGACCCTGGCGTCGCTGTCGCTGGTGGTCAACGGCGGTGGTCTGGGCCAGATCGGGGACATCGTGCACGGGTTGAACGAGGCGTTCACCGGCCGCCAGGACCGCATCGCCACCCTGCTCACCCGTCTCGACACGGTGCTGGGCACCCTGGATGCCCAGCGCGCCAACATCATCGACGCCATCGGCGGGGTGGAACGGCTGGCGGGTACCTTCGCCGCGCAGCGCGACGTGCTCAGCGCGGCGCTGCAGAAGTTGCCGCCCGCCCTGGACACCCTGATCGCGGCCCGCCCGGATCTGGTCACCGCGCTGGACAAACTCCGCACGTTCAGCGACACCGCCACCGGGGTGGTGTCGCAGGTGCGCGGGGATCTGCTGACGAACCTGGCCAATCTCGAGCCCACGGTGCGGACCCTGGCCGATGTCGGCTCGGACATCAACGCCGCCGTCGCCTTCGCGACCGTGTACCCCTACGGCCAGTACGGCATCGATCACGCGATCAAGGGCGACTACATCAATCTCGTTGCCACCGTTGACCTCACGGTGCCGCGACTGCAAAGGGAACTGCTGCTGGGCACGCCGTGGGGTGATCCGACGACGGTCATCCAGGCCGCGGTCGGCGAGCCGGGCTACGCCCGCCAGGTCCACAATCCGCTGACCGCCGGCCTCGAGCCGGCGCCGGAGAATCCCGGGGACCGCTGATGCTGCTGTCACGTTTCGTGCGAACCCAATTGGTGATCTTCTCGATCCTGTCGGTGATCGGGTTGACCGTCATGGCGACCGTGTACATGCGATTGCCGACCCTGGCCGGGATCGGCAGTTACGAGGTGACGGTGGAACTGCCCGCCGCGGGCGGGCTGTACCGGTTCGGCAATGTCACCTACCGGGGTGTCGAGGTCGGCAAGGTCACCGGCGTGGAACTGACCCGGGACGGTGTGCACGCGACCCTGGCGATCGACGAATCCTGGCGGATCCCCGCCGATCTCGATGCCGAGGTGCGCAGCGTCTCCGCGGTGGGGGAGCAGTACGTCGAGTTGCGCCCGCGCACCGAAGCCGCGCCGTATCTGCACGACGGTTCGGTGATCGCGTTGCGCGACACCAAGATTCCGCAGGCGGTCGGCCCGATGCTGGACAGCCTGAGCGCGCTGGTGGGAACCATTCCCCAGGACAAGCTCAGCGATCTGCTCGATGAGATGTTCAAGGGCGTGAACGGTGTCGGGTACGACCTGGATTCGTTGATGGCGTCGGCGGGGACGTTGTCTTCGGACCTGAACGGTGTGGCGAGCCAGACGCGCACTCTCATCGAAGACACCGTGCCTCTGCTGGATTCTCAGGCCGCGACCGCCGACGCGATCCGCGTGTGGACCCGGAGTCTGTCCGGGGTCACCGCGCAGCTCGTGGCGAACGATCCCCAGGTGCGCACGCTGCTGGAGACCGGGCCGGGCGCCGCGCGCGATGTGACCGCACTACTGGACACGATCAAGCCGACCCTCCCGATCCTGCTGGCCAATCTGACCACGGTCGGCCAGCTCGCCGTCACCTATAACGCGGGCATCGAACAGCTGCTGGTGCTGTTGCCGCCTGCGGTCTCGATGATTCAGGCGGTGCATCCCACCAACAATGCCTCGGGCTGGGGTCTGGGCACCTTCCGGCTCTCGGGCACCTCGGACCCGCCCGCCTGCACGGTGGGCTTCCTCCCGCAGTCGTCCTGGCGCTCACCGGCGGACATCACGACCATCGACACCCCCGAGGATCTGTACTGCAAGCTGCCCCAGGATTCGCAGATCGCGGTCCGCGGCGCGCGCAATTTCCCCTGCGTGAATCACCCCGGGAAACGGGCCCCGACCGCCGCGCTCTGCAACAGCGATCAGGACTACCAGCCCCTCGCGTCGGATCAGCCCGTGCTGGGCCCGAACCCGCGGGACCCGAATCTGGAGAACCAGGGCATAGCCCCCGATCCCCGATCCGGCGACGGTCCCGAGAACCTGCTGTCCCCGGGCGTCGGCGTCGCCGGCTACGACCCGCGCACCGGGAAATACGTAGGCCCCGACGGCAAGATCTACCGCCAGTCGGACCTGGCCACCCCGGCCGCAGGCCAATGGACCAATCTCATGCCGCGCTGATGTCTCACGGCAGCCTCGGCGTCGACGCGGGCACGCACGACCGGTCGCCTCGCAATGGAGCCATTCGACTGCGCCACGCGGTTCGCTCTCGCTCGTCCGCGACCGTGTCGTTGTCGACCTGAGGCACCTGGGTACGGGGTGAGTACGGAACAATCCGCCTGTGGCACAGGATGATTTCGGCTTCGATGAGTGGCCGTGGGCCGATGCGGCGCTGCGGGGGCAGGGCCTGGATCGGCTCACCGATCTCGAGCGAGACGTGATATCGGCGTACACGTTCAACGCCTTCACCGAGATCAACGATGCTCTATGGGGACAGATCCCGATGAACGCCGAGACCGCGCGCCGGATCGCGATTATTCGCGCGGGCTTGGCGAAATACCCGCTGCCGCAGACGGTTCGCGTGACCCGCGAGGCCGACGCAGATGTGTACGACCTGACCGATGAGGCGTCCGCGGCTGCCCTGATCGATGCGGAGTTCATCCACGACGGGTTCATGTCCACCACCGGCACCCCGACACCGCCACGATCGTTGCGTCACCGCCACCCGGTCATCCTGGACCTGCTGGTGCCCGCCGACACACCCGCACTGCGAGTAGGAGAACTGAGCGAGACCCCGGAGGAACGGGAAGTACTTCTGATCGACGCCCGCAGCTACGTCGTACTCGACGTGCAGTGGGCTAGGGCGCGTAGGATCTGGGTCATTCAGGCGATGATCAAGGGAGGCGAGCAGTGAGCGCATTGACGCAGGAACCATGGCGTGCGCGCCGGGTGTCGCTGACTCCGGAGCAGATCCAGGAGAACCGCAAGGCTGCCGAGAAGCTCCTGGGTCGGAAGCTGCCCCCTCGCCCTACTTCGACTACAGCCGCCCAGCGCGAGCGGTAGCGGCTTCAACAAACGCGCTGGCCACTCAGCCGCTGTCTACCGTCACTGTCCTCGAACCGGTCGCCCGATTCGGGCTGCCGTAGTCGATCTCGCAGATCGTCGATGCCACAGGGGAGCTTGTCGCCCGACTGCTAGGTAGAGATATCCGCGTCACCGGGTTCGCCGGTGACCGAGCGGACCATAGCCGAGGCATCGTCCACCTGTGGATGTCGAGGTCATCGATGCCGAGAACGGGCTACCGCTCGGGCGAGATCACCGTATCGGGGGCGACCAGGCCGACGAGCGCGCCGACGACCTGGCGGAGCGTGGCGTCGCTGACCACCCCGATACGGTCCTGCAGCCACGGCCGGTACACGGGCGTGACGCGGTAGACGACGGCGGACAGCCCGGGCAGCGGATCGACATCGGCGAACGGGACGGCCAGGCCCGGCATCTTCGGGGTCAGCTCGACCGGCACCGCGAGCACCGTCGGCAGAATCGCATTCGCCGCGGTCCGCGACAGGATCAGCACCCGGTCGCCACCCAGCGACGACGGCTTCTCCCGGCCCGCGATGGTCGGCAGGTAGTGCCAGAGTTCTCCGTGTGCAGGGGTCGCGGCGGTCACCACGCGGCGCCGTCGGCGCGAATGGCCGCGGCCATCGCGGCCCGCTCGGCCTCCACCTCGGCGAAGTGCTCGGCGGTGTCACGTCCCTGCGCACGCTCGTAATCAGCGGCGATCCGCGCGGACGTGGTCAGCAGTTTGTCCCGCAACGCCGACTCGACGAACGCCGACAGCCGGATTCCCAGCTGCTCGGCGACAGCCTTCGACTGTTCCAGCACCGTGTCGTCCAGACTCAGCGACGTAGTGGCTTTCATATGAGGAATCCTAGCAATGATCTCAATAGGTTTTGTGCTGAGAATTCTCTCACCTGCTGCCGACGGGTGTTGTCAGGTGTACGCCGCGTGCCTCATCACGGCAGCTCGTGCCGTATCCGAGCTGTTGGGATGAGGCATAGGTGGGGCTGGTGCACTGCCATCCGTCGAAGGCCCGGGTGTTGGTATTGCCGGCGGCGGGGTCGGGCGGGAGCGCGCGGTATCGCGCCAGCACGGCTTCCGCCTCGTCGCAGGAGATGGCCCCCGTCTCCACCTTCACGATCGGCTGACCGGTGGACGCGCCACAGGCGGTGCCGGGCGGGACGGTCGCGGACCCGTCCGCGGGCAGCTCGAGCACCGTGATGGAGGTGGGAGGCGTCGGGGAGATGGTGACCGACTTGGAGGTCGGCGGGGGAGAGGTCGAAGCGCGGGTGCTCGTCGTACTGCTCGGCGGAACGGGCACGGTTGTGGTGGGAAGCGTTGTGCTGGGCGAGGATCCACACCCCGCCGTGAGCGCCAGCAACACTCCACCGGCCAGAACGACCCACCCCGCGATGATTGTCCGCGCTGTCCGCATGCGGGTGACGATATCGCTGTCCGACCTCGTGAGCGGTCGATCGAACACCCGCACCGGTCCCGCTGCGATTCGCCCGCACCGCTATTCGCGCGCGGCGCCCTCGGGCCACACGATCGCGACCGGCAGCCCCCTGCCGTGGGCGAGGTCGACGACGGTGCCGGTGCCGCCCTGCTCGCTGGGTTGCGAGTCCCACACGGCGATCAGCCGATCGCTCGATCCCACGAGCACCGCGTTGGCGGCTTCGTAGGCGTCGCGGCCGGCGTCCTCGAAGTCCATCACCCGCACGGTGGTCGCGGCCTCGATGAGTGCGTCGAACTGGGCCGCGTGGCCGGGCTTGACCTTGTCCTCGCGGTAGTTCCGGGAGGGCACCACGACCTCGAGCGCCCCGCCCGCATCCAGCACAGCCTGCGCGAACACCGAATCCGCGCCACGCGCGATACAGCTGATGCCGACCAGATTCGCCCCGTCACCGGCCGCAGCCAAAATGCGCCGGATCTCGCTGTAGATCAACGGGACCGAGTCCGCCGTGATGTTCATGTGGCCGGTGACGGCGATACGGGTCATGGTCCATCTATACCGGTGGCGAGGGCATCGCGAGGTGGATGCCCGTTCCCGGCTCGCCGAGCGTCGCAGCGACGCCGCGTGAGCCGCTCAGAAAGTCCACTCCCAGCCACCGGCCCAGTTCGGCGGCGCGAAGAGCAGTGTGCCCGTAGGGGTTTGGGAGTCGAACGTCAGCTTGAACTGATACCGGGATCCGGGTGCGAGGTCCTCGGGCCAATCGGCCGTCGTGCACCGGTACGCCGCGTCCGACGCGGGATGCGGGTGCGGCACACCCGCGGAGTCCACCAGCTGCCAGTGGTTCCCCGGGTGGAAGAACCCGGGCCCGCCGATCTTGCCCTGGTCGAATTCGCTCGAGGTGGCCGCGTCGACCGACACGACCACGAACTGCCCATTCTCCGCGGGCACGGCCGCGGCCTCGGCGCACGCCGCACCGACCTCGATGTTCGTGACGGTCCACTTGATGACCGGTTCCGCACCGGGCTTGCCGACCCCGGACTCTTGCCCGACGGCCTTGATGGTGGCCCCTCGCTGCGAGGTAGCGCCGGCCGGAGCCGTGACACCGCCCGGCGAACTCTGTACCGAGTCGTCCTCGGCCCCGCAACCAGATAGCAGGGTTGCCGCGATGACGACGGCAACCCCGACCTTGACGTTCTTCATACTTTCCCTTCTCAGCTGGCGGTCAAGATACCCGCCGCCGAAACACGCGGTGGCCGAATCCCTTGCTTGGGCCGACCCCGAGTCGGGAATGGTGTTCTGTCTGTCCGAAGCCCCCGACGCGGAGGCTGTGCGGAGGATCCACGAGCGCGCGGGACACCCCGCCGACAACATCTACCAGGTGCCGGTCCAGGCCTGAGCTCGCCGAGACGCCGGTTCGGGTGAGCCGCGCCCGTCGATTTGTAAAGGTTCTTTGAGACTTGCGCACGCACGGGTGCGGTCGGCGACCGCGCTTGTTAGTTTTGGTAGCTGCGAGGTCGCTTACTCCGCCGCCGCCGCGGGGTCCGTGCGTACGAGAGGCGATCCCGTAAGCCCCGAACCGCGGATTCGGATCCGCGGCTGTGCGCCCGCCATCCGGCGCTCGTTGTGCTCAGGAGTTGTCGTGTCCGATGAAGGAAACCCACCTCCCGTGCGTGTCCCGCACGGGAGCTCGCCCGCCTGCCGCGTCGATATCGAGTCGCCGGGTGTGCGACCGTGAGCACTTCGGGCTCGCGCTACCCAATGTTCCCCGGATCCGCCCCGTTTCTGTCCGCGACCGAACTGCTGCGCGCGATCGACGGCAACGCGGACTCCGATCGGCCCTTGGCGGAATGGGCTCGCGCCCTCGGATCGCTGTACCGGGACTGGCTCGCCGAGCCCGCAGACGTACGTATCGGCAGGCAGATCGCAACGGTCGTGCGTGACATCGACTCCTGGCTGAGCAGCCGGTTGCCGCGTCCGCGCCCCGGCGTACCGCGGGGCACCGACTCGGTGGGCGGGGTGATCGGCCGGGTCGCCGAGGCAGCCGCCGCGGCGCACTGGACACTGCACGACGCCCAGGACACCATCGCGCGCCACCATGCCTGGGAACATCTCGCCGAAATGCGCGCCGGCTACGAGGATCTCGTGGAGATGGTGTCGCGCGGACTGATTCACCTGCCCCGGTCGTGGCCGGCGATCAGCTGGCCGGGGATCACCACCGCCGTACCGCGTGAGGCCGGGGCCTAGCGGTGCGCCGGGGCGGATCGGCGCGACCACTGTCGGACACCGACCGCCCCATTCATCCGCCGGACCCGTTCGATCAGCGCGCCGACCGAGCTCCGGCGTGCTGAACGGGTCCGGTGCTCAAGCGACCTGGTGCTGTCGCAACGCGGTGCGCAATTCGGTGAGATCGTCGACGGTGGTGTGGGATACCCGCGGCTGGCCGTGCCACCCGCAGGGCAGTCCGCACGTCGGGGTCATCGCGACCTGGACGCGGCCGTTGCCGAAGGTGCGCACCACTTCCGAGGCCTGGGCGGGATAGCCGCAGCGCTCGCAGGAGCCGAAGTAGTCGAGTACGTCCCGGACCATCACGTGGACCGGGGCTTCGGGATCGGCGGCGGGGGCGGGTACGGAGTGGAGTTGACGCATGATCGGTTCTCTCTGACAAAGAAATTCGTGAGCTGGGGGCAGCGCGGCCCGGTGACTCAGTCGAGAAACAGGTCGAGCTTGGGGTGATCGCCGCCGCCGTAACCGGACAGGTCGTCGGTGGTCGTGTAGCGGGTGACGGCGTCGGAGTCGATGAAGCAGTGGCCGGTGATTTGCGGAGCGGGCTGGGTCACAATGGCGACAGCCGCATCGCCCATAATGCGCGGACTTCGCGAACGCGGCAGCAAATTCTCCGAATCCGTCATATGTGCCACCGCCGCGGTGGCGATGAACGTCTCCGGCCACAGGCAGTTGAAAGCCATTCCGGTACCGGCGAATTCGGCCGCCCAGCCCAGCGTGAGCAGCGTCATCCCGTATTTGGACACGGTGTAGGAGGGGTGCGCGCCCAGCCAGCGCGGGTTCATATTGATCGGCGGCGACAGGGTCAGCACGTGTGCGTTCGGTGATTGCCGCAGGTGCGGTAGGCAGGCCCGGGTCAGCAGGAAGGTGCCGCGGATGTTCACATCCTGCATGAGATCGAATCGCTTGGCGGACAACTCATCCGTGGCCTCGGTGGCGATGGCGCTGGCATTGTTCACACACAGGTCCACGCCGCCGAAGCGTTCGACCGCGGTATCGACAGCGCGCCGCACATCCTCTTCCGAGCGCACATCACCGATGACCGCCGCGGCTTTTCCACCGGCCGCCTCGATCTCGGCGGCGGCGGTGTGCACGGTGCCGCTCAGTTTCGGGTGCGGTTCCCCGGTCTTGGCCAGCAACACCACATTCGCGCCCTGGGCGGCGGCCGCGACGGCGATCGCGAGGCCGATGCCGCGGCTGGCCCCGGAGATCACCATCGTGCGGTCGGTCAGCGGGCGGTCCGGATCGGTCATGACGCTCCTCGCGGCAAGTGAATATGCGTTTCCCCCAGATGGTATTGGCATTCTCATTTTTCGCAAGTAACGTATCCGCTGATGAGCGACCACACGCAGCCGCCGTTCGCCGGCACGCCGGAGCGAGTCGCACCGGCCGACGCGGTCCGGGTCCCCGTGCGAGTACTGATCGCCAAGCCCGGGCTGGACGGTCACGATCACGGCGCGAAGATCCTGGCCCGCGCGCTGCGCGATGCCGGTTTCGAGGTGGTCTACACCGGTATTCGCCAGCGCGTCGAGGACATCGTGGCGATCGCGCTGCAGGAGGACGTCGCCGTGATCGGCCTGAGCGTGCTGTCCGGGGCGCATCTGCCCCTGACCAGCCGGGTGATCACCGGGCTGCGGGCCGCCGACGCCGCGGACATCGCGGTCGTGGTCGGCGGGACGATCCCGGGAGCGGACGTGCCGGAGCTGTTGCGCGCCGGCGCCGCAGCGGTTTTCACCACGGGGACCTCGCCCGCGGCGATGGTCACCGAGATCCGCGGCCTGACCTCGGTCGAAACCGGATGAACACCACTAACTTTGGAGGAACCGTGCGCATCGGAGTGATGATCGGGCCGGAGAAGGGCGACACCGCCCGCAAGCTCGAACGCATGCTGCGCGATATCGAGTGGGCCGAGTCCGCGGGGCTGGACACCGCGTGGATTCCGCAGATACCCACCGACTTCGACGCCCTGACCGCCATCGCCGCCATGGCCGCGCGATCGTCCCGGATCGAACTGGGCACGGCGGTGGTCCCGCTGCAGGCCCAGCATCCGATCGCCCTGGCCCGCCAGGCGCTGTCGGTGCAGGCGATGACCGGCGGCCGTCTCACGCTCGGGGTCGGGCCGTCCCATCACTGGATCGTCGGGGACATGCTCGGCCTGCCGTACGACAAGCCCGCCGCGTACACCCGCGACTATCTCGAGGTGCTGAACGCCGCGGTGAGCGGGCCCGGGCCGGTGCGGGTGCGCAATGACTCGTTCGCCGTGGACAATCCGACCGACCTGACACCGGGCACGCCGCTGCCGGTGCTGGTCGCGGCGCTGGGGCCGGTTATGCTGCGGGTCGCGGGCGAGCGCGCCGACGGCACCATTCTGTGGATGGCCGACGAGCGCGCGATCGCCGGGCACATCGTTCCCAAGATCACCAAGGCGGCGGCCGACGCGGGCAGGCCGGCTCCGCGTGTTGTCGCCGGGATCCCCGTATGCCTGTGTGCGCGTGCGGATATCGACGCGGCCAAGGAGCGGGCGAATCGCATCCTCGGGGAGGCGGAGATCTCGCCGAACTATCAGCGCCTGCTCGAGCGCGGCGAGGCGCGCGACATCGGTGATCTGTGCATAGCCGGTGACGAGGAGACCATCGCCGCGGGCCTGCGCCGCTACGCGGAGGCGGGCGCGACCGATCTGTCGGTGCGCCTGCTGCCGATCGGTGACACCGTCGCGGACTTGATCGCCTCCAAGCAGCTCACCCGGACGGTCATCGCGGACCTCGCCCGCGAACTGCGCTGAGTCGCCGGCGGACGGCCCGGCAGAACCGGATGAGCGGGCTCTGCCCGGGCCTGCGTGACGGGCACGGCCTGCTCGCGCGGGCGTTTCACGCGGAACCGGAAGCTGTTTCGGCACTGCGTGTTTCAAGTCGGGTAGTGCTCGAGGTGCCGCAGGGTCCCCTCTCCCAGGGGACCTTGCGGCGCCTGCTGCGCGGCAAGGCCGCTCGGCCTCACTCGTAGTCGACGGTGATCGACTCGGTATCCGGAACGGCCTGACAGGTCAGGACATACCCTTCGGCCAGCTCGCTGTCGGTGAGCGCCTCGTTCTGCCGCAGGGTGGCGTGCCCCGAAGTCACCTTCGCCATGCAGGTGGCGCAGTTGCCGGCTTCGCAGGAGAAGGGCGGCGCCATACCCGCGCGCCGTGCGCTTTCCAGCAGCGTCTCACCGTCTTTGCGGGGGACCGACTTCCTCTTGCGATTCAAGATGATGGTGACGGTGCCTGTGGGTGGCGCGGGTTGCGCGGCCGGGGGGGTCGGCGCGGCGGCCGCCGCTCGCGGCGCCGGCGTGCCGAAACGCTCGCTGAAGACCGTCCCCCCGTCGGGCACCGCGAATTCGACCATCTCCATGAAAGGTTCGGGGCCGCAGATGTAGTGGTCGGCCAGCACATCCGCGCCGACGAACCCGCGCACGGCGGCCGCGTCCAGGAAGCCGCCCGCCGAATCCAGATGCCGAACCACGTCCAACCGGCCCGGGTACCGGGCGGCCAGCTCGGCGAGCGCGACCTCGAAGATCATCGATTCGGCGTCGCGATCCGCGCACAGCAGCCGGATGCGGCGCTCGGTGGTGGCCAGCGCGGACTTGGTGAGCGAGAGCAGCGGTGTGATGCCGCTGCCGCCGCTGAACCCCAGCAGCGGAACCTCGGTGTCGCGCAGGCAGAACCGGCCGGCGGCCTGGGCCACCTCGATCTCGTCGCCCTCGGTGAGGTGATCGTGCATCCAGTTCGAGACCGCGCCGCCCGCAACGCGTTTGACGGTCGTGGTGAATTCCGCGTCGGTCTCGGGCGCGCTGGACATGGAGTAGGAGCGGTACAGCGCCCGGCCGTCGATGATGACCTTGAAGGTGCAGAACTGCCCGGCCCGGTACGGGATCGGCGCGACGTGCGGTGCGAGCACGAAGGTCCGGGCGTCGACGCTCTCCTTGACGATCCGGGTCACTGTCGCGCGCTGGAACGCGGGTGGTCTCGCCATGAACCCTCACCTCCTGGTATTAAGATTCTATCAATGTGAGAATATGATTCTCCTACATGAGACGGGATCTTCTCAAATGTCATCCGGGGTTGCGGCGGCAGCGCTCGCCTTCGAGGGGCGCGAGTACTCCCGCGCGGAAATCGACGCGCTGGCCACGGGTCTGGCGCTGGAACTGCGAGACGGTGGAATCCGGGCCGGTGATCGAGTGGCGATCATGTCCTCGAACCGGCCCGAATTCGTCCTGGCGGTGCTCGCACTGTGGCGGATCGGCGCGGCGGCCGTGCTCATCAGCCCGGCCTACAAGCACGACGAGGTCGCGCACGCGCTGGCCGTGACCGGTGCGACCCGGGGGATCGGCGATCATCCCGTGCTGGCCGGCCTGCTGCCGGTACGACACCTCGACGACCCGATCGAGCCAGCGGCGCACACCTTTCCGGACCCGGATCCCGCCGCCGACGCCGTCCTGGTGTTCAGCTCCGGCACCACCGGAATGCCCAAGGCGGTCCGGCACACCCACGCCTCCCTGACCACCGCCGTCCGCCAGTGGCGAGACGTGCTGGGGCTCACCGCCACCGACCGCATGCAGATCGCCACCCCGCCCTCGCACATCCTCGGTCTGCTCAATATCGTCACTGCCCTCGAAGCGGGCACGTGGCTCCGCCTGCACCGCCGGTTCGACCTCGGCACGGTCCTGACCTGCATTCAGGACGACCGGATCACCGTGGAGATGGCCGTCGCGCCGATCGCGCTGGCCCTGGCCGGGCACCCGGATATCGAACGCTACGACCTGAGTTCGCTGCGCTTCATCATGTGGGGCGCGACGCCGGTGACCGCCGCTGTCGCCGAGACCGTCACCCGCCGCACCGGTGTGGGCTGGCTGCCCGCCTATGGCGCGAGCGAACTGCCGGTCATCGCCTGCAACCCGATCGGCGCGGCCCGCCTGGACAGCGTCGGCAAAGCCGCTCCCGGCGTGACCCTGCGCGTGGTGTCCCTGGAGACCGGGGAATGCCTGCCGGACAAGGAGATCGGTGAGATCCAGTGTCGCTCGGAGTCGGTGATGGCCGGATATCTGCCCGCCGAAGCGACCGCCGGCGCCTTCGCCGACGGCTGGTACCGCACCGGTGACATCGGCTGGATCGACGGCGACGGCTGGCTCCGCATCACCGACCGAGCCAAGGAGATGATCAAGGTGCGCGGCTTCCAGGTCGCCCCCGCCGAGATCGAGGCCGTGCTGCTGGAGCATCCGGCGGTGACCGACTGCGCGGTGTTCGGCGAACCGGACGCGCGCGACGGCGAGGCGATCGTCGCGGCGGTGGTCACCACCGCCGATGTGCCCTCGCCCGACCTGATCGACCTGGTCGGTGCCCGCCTGGCCACCTACAAGCGACCCCGCCGGGTCGTGTACGTGCCCGAAATCCCGCGTCTGCCTTCGGGTAAGGCGCTGCGGCGAGTACTCAAGGAGAACCATGGACGTCCGGCTGACCGATGAACAACGCCAATTGCGCACCGCCGCCGCGCGATTGGCCGACGAACTGGGTCCGGGCAGCGTTGCCGACCTCGACGACGCACAGCGCCGCGCCCGGCTGGACAAGGCGGTGGAGACCAGCGGCTGGCGGGCACTGCGATCGGACGGCGCGTCCGGGATCGAAGTCGCGCTGGTGGCGGAGGAATTCGGCCGGGGCCTGGTAGACGTCGCCTTCCTGGGGCCGGTGCTCGCCGACGACCTGCGCGGGCGATCGGACGGTGACGACTCGCGGTGGACCGTCGCTGTCGAGGACCGGGCGATCGATGCCCGCGGCAGCGATCGGGTGCTGCTCGTCGCGGAGGGGTCGCTGCGGGGGGCTCGGACCGGGGAGATCGCGGCCGGCGCGGACCTCACCCGTGATGCCGCCACCGTGTCGAGCGACCCCGAACCCCTCGGCGAGTTGTCTGCCGCGCGGCAAACTCGGTGGCACGCACTGGCCGTCACCGCCACGACGGCCGACCTGCTCGGCACCGCCCGCGGCGCACAGCAACTGGCGGTCGACTACGCCAAGGTCCGGGAACAGTACGGGCACACGATCGGGTCCTATCAGGCGGTCGCCCATCTGCTGGCCGCCAACCAGGCGCTGATCGAGGGGTCGATCAGCGTGCTGCGTTACGCGGCCTGGGCGGTGGACGAGCTGCCCGCCGCCGACGCGTTGCGCGCCGCCCGCGTGGCCAAGCTCTACACCGCCCGGGCCGCGCGGACGGTGTGCGAGACGGCCATCCAGGCGCACGGCGGCATCGGCAACACCTGGGAGTGCCTGGCGCACGTCTATCTGCGCCGCGCGCTCACCTCCATCGAACTGTTCCCCGTCGGCCTGAAGGAGATCGACCATGGACTTTCGTGACTCCCCGCGGGAAGCGGACTTCCGTGCCCGGCTGCGCACCTGGCTCGCCGCGGTGGCGGGCGAGTTCCCGACGGCGGGCGACGACTATTGGGCGCGCCAGGGCGAGTGGCATCGTGCCCTGTACGGCGCGGGCTTCTTCGGCCTGTCCTGGCCCCGCGAATTCGGCGGCCAGGACCTGCCGCCGGTCTTCGACGTCATCCTGGACGAGGAACTGGCGATCGCGGGCGCACCGCCCCGGCCGAGCCTGGGCTACCTGGTGCAGGGCCTGGGGCGGCACGGCGACAAGGATATTCAGCGCCGCTTCCTGCCCGGCATGATCGACGGCACCCAGCGCTGGTGTCAGGGATTCAGCGAGCCGGACGCCGGGTCGGATCTGGCGTCGTTGCGCACCACCGCCGTTCGCGACGGCGATCACTACGTTGTCAACGGCCACAAGGTCTGGACCAGCTATTCCGATGTCGCGGACTGGTGCCTGCTGCTGGCCCGCACCGATACCGAAGTGCCACGGCACAAGGGCATCTCGGCCTTCGTGATCTCCATGCATCAACCCGGTGTGGTGCAGCGGCCGTTGAAGATGATCAACGGCGTCACCCGGGAATTCGGCCAGGTGAGTTTCGACGGCGCCCGGGTGCCCGCGGAGAACCTGATCGGCGCGCCCGGTGACGGCTGGCGCCTGGCCATGACCGTGGTCGGGCACGAGCGCGAGCCTTCGACCCTGGGCTACGCCGCGCGCTACGGAAAACTGGTGCGCCAGTTGCTGGCTCGCGCCGGCGACGAGGTGCCCGAGGACCTGGCGTGGGCGGCGGTGGAAACCGAGATGCTGCGCCTGCACGTGCGTCGCCGACTGTCCGAACAGCTCGACGGTGTCACCCACGGTCCCGACGGATCCCTGGACAAACTGCTCATGACCTGGGTCGATCAGGCCGTCGGTCACGCCGCGCTGGCGGTCGGCGGCACGTCGGACCCCGATCTGCTGTCCGCGTATTTCTACAGTCGCGCGCAGAGCGTGATGGGCGGGACCTCGCAGATCCAGCAGAACATCATCGCCTCTCGCATTCTCGGACTAGGAGTTTGACATGTACGACCTGCCGGAAGAGATCGACGTCCAGGCGGACGGACCCCTTCGCATCATCACCCTCAATCGGCCCGACGCGCTCAATGCCGTCAACGATGAGCTGCACACCGGCTTGGCGCGGCTCTGGACGCACCTCAACGACGACCTGGACGCCAGGGTCGCGGTGCTCACCGGCACGGGCAAAGCCTTCTCCGCCGGCGGCGATTTCGCGTATCTGGCCGAGCTGGGCCAGAATTCGCGGCTGCGCGCCAAGACCATCGCCCACGGCCGTGACATCGTGCTGGGGATGGCACGCTGCCGGGTGCCGCTGGTGACCGCGGTCAACGGTCCCGCCGTCGGCCTGGGCTGTTCGCTGGTCGCGCTCAGTGACATCGTCTACATGGCCGAGACCGCCTACCTGAAGGATCCGCACGTCCAGGTCGGCTTGGTGGCCGCCGATGGCGGTCCGCTGACCTGGCCCCTGCACACCAGCCTGCTGCTGGCCAAGGAATACGCCCTCACCGGCGCGAAGATCCCCGCCGCCCGCGCGCACACCATGGGCCTGGTCAATCATGTTGTCGCCGAACCGGTCTCGGAGGCCCTGGCCTGCGCCAAGCGCATCCTCGAACTCCCGCGCCAGGCCGTGGAATCCACGAAACGGCTGCTCAACCTGCACCTGGAGCGCGCGGTCCTGGCGACGCTCGACTATGCCAACGCCGCCGAGGACCTCTCCTTCCAGACCGAGGACTTCCGCGCCACGATCGCCCGCCTCACCGCGCCGCGCGGCTGAACACCCCGCCGCTCCCGCGCTCCATCGCGCGAGCGGCGGTCCGGCCCCGGGCGGCTCGGCGCGAACAGCGCCGCCCAGGGTGGATCGCCTTACCATCGTCGAAAGTCACCGCGGCAGCACCGAATCGAGCGCGCGCCGTGCGATTTCTCGCACGGCGCGGCCGCGTCAGTCCGGAATGGCCGCGGTCAGAGCGATATTGACCCAGCTGGGCGCCGCGGGATCCAGCCGCAGGTGCTCGGGCTTCAGACCGGAATCGGCCAGGAACATCAGCGGCGGCAGACCCTTGGGGAAATTGCTCGCGTAGACGTTGACGCGTAGTCGGTGGCCGGGCTGCAACACCGCGTCGATCGGGGTGAGGGCGATGTCCAGGGTGACGGGCTCACCGGGGACGGTGGGCTGACGCCGATCGAGGTCGAGGAAGTACCGCGGGTCGGTGTAGTCGCCGTTGGCGGAGGTCTTGCTCGCCGCGTCGTCGATCTGGCGCAGCGAGGAGACGAGCTGCCCGGTCGCGATCTGGTTGGACGTTCCGTCGGGCGCGACATCGTTGAGCGTCGCCACCCAGTAGCCGTCGGTGGCGTCGTGAACCACGTTGAGGTGCACGGCGATCGGACCCGACACCGTGGTGGCCTCGGAGACCGGGGCACTGGTGAAGCTCAGTCCGTCGTGCTCCCAGACGCGCGAGTCCTTGCCGCAGGCGTCCACCAGCGCCGTCACGCCCGCGCTGATCCGCGCGACGTCGCGGCCGCAGATGCTCAACAGGCCCGGTGCGACGGTCAGGTCACGCGGCCGGGATTGCAGCGGTTGCTGCGAAAGTCCGCCGTCGTAGACCGAACCCGCCGCGGTGCCCGAGGGCACGTCGTTGAGGTACACGCGCCGGTATGTGGCCTCGGTGCGTGGGAACTCCGCAGCGTCGGTCCACCCGCCGCCCTGCTGTTTGACCACGATCGGCGCGTAATCCTCGATGCCGTTGTCGATTCCGCGCAGCCAGTGGTCGAACCAGGCCCGCTGCAACACATCCAGGCGCGGCGGCATACCCGGGTCGCCGAAACCGGCCACGCCGGAGCCGAGGTGGTAACCGTCACCCATGATGAGCTTCTTCTGCTCGGCCGGCAGCGGGATCGTATTGAAGGTGTCGGTCGGGCTGGTGCCGAAGATGTCGAACCAGGCGCCCACCATGAAGGTCGGCACCCGGATGTTGCCGACGTCGGCTTTGAGCCCCTGCCGGAACGGCGAATTCGGATTCATCAGCCCGCGCGTCTGGGGGGTCAGCTGATCGGGGGTCAGGGCCGTATAGCCGTTCACGACCATCTCGACCAGCGTCAACGGGTCGGCGATGCGGTCCCGCAGCCACCGCGACTGCTGCGCGAGATCGAACTTTCCGACCGCCAGAGCGGTGATGTCCGGAATCATCTTGAGCGCGTTGACACCCAGCAGCCACGGCACCAGGAAGCCGACGCCGACCGCGCCGCCCGGCCCCGCGATGTCGCCGAAGATATCGGCGCTGCCCTCGTAGGCGAAGACGGCCTTCAGCCCCGGCGGCATCCGGTCGGTGGCCTCGAGCGCACTGATCGCGGTGAACGAGATGCCCATGGTGCCGACATTGCCGTCACTCCAGTCCTGCCGGGTGATCCAGTCGATCACCTCGGCGGCATCCTGCTTCTCGCGATCGCCGAACACCTGCCAGCTGCCCTCGGAGGACCCGGTACCGCGCAAATCGATCTGCACCAGCGTGTATCCGGCCTCCGCGAGCGCCCAATCCTGCAGCGCGGCTTCGATCGCACCGGAATCGGCCTGGCGGGTCAGGTCGAACAGTCCGTCGATCCCGACCCCGGGCAGGTTGATCGAGGCGATCCAGTCCTCGAGCGGCTTCTTGATGCCGAGGTCGTCGGCCGAGCTCAGCAGCGCCTGGCCGATGAGCATCGGAAGCTTGCCGTAGCCCTGCATCTGCAGGATCACCGGTCGCCGGCCGTCGGGTCGCCGGCCGTCGCGCGCCGGATGGATGATGTCGGCCTTGAGCACCGCGCCGTCGCTCATCGTGATCGGCACCGCGAGATCGGGCGCGACGCCGTTGTAGGGCTGCGGACCGTTCAGGGCCGAATTCCACTGTGCTGCCCGGTCTCCGCCGTCGATCGCGGTGAACCCCCCGCCCGGTTCACCGAAAGCCGCCGGCGTCAGGAACGGCACGGTACCCAGCGCCACCGATGCCACCACCATGCCGCGAATCGCGAACGACTTCGTCCGCCTCCCAGCCCTCATCCTGTGTTCCGCCTCTCAGTCGATTCCTGAGCCAGATTGTTGCTACCGACGGGTAGCGACGACTCGTTCCTGGGCGACATCCTTTTACCCCTACGCGACAGCGGTTGTGCCATATGTCGATCTGTCTGCGTGTTCGGGCCGGTGAAACCGCAGGTCGTGGCTGAGACAATCGGCGCGGGTCTTGTCGCGAGGTGCCGTGCTCGATACGCTGCGAAACCAATTCGACATGGTTGGTGGGGTTGCTGATGGCGACGATGGGGCGTGCCGCGACATTGCGCGGATTCCGCGAATTGGTAGACGAACTCGGGGGTGACGGAGTCGCCCTGCTGCGGCGCTTCGGCATCGCACCGGAGGCGGTGGACTCGGACGACGCGGTCGCGACGTCGGAGTCCATGGGCTGGGCGCTGGAGGTCGCCGCGACCGAATTGCATTGTCCCGACTTCGGATTACGACTGGCCGAACGCCAGGATTTCAGTGTGCTCGGTCCGCTCGCGGTCGCCCTGCTCAACGCGCCGACCGTCGGTACGGCGCTGGCCTGCGCCCAGCGCTACCTGCACATCCATCACGCGGGCATCTCGGTCGAGCTGTGCGCCGATCCCGAGCAACAACCCGGCGTGATCTCGTTGAACTACCGTGACATGGCGGAGGTTTCGGCGTTCAGCCAAGGCATAGACCACGGTGCGGGCTTTCTGCATCGCTTCGTCCGGCACGGCCTCGGCGGCGCGTACGGGCTACGGACCGTGTATCTGCCGCATCCACCCCGCGCGCCCGCCGCGCGCTATGCCGAATTCTTCGGCGCCGACGTGCGATTCGACATGCCGACCACCCTGCTGCGCTTTCCCGCCGAGTTGCTCGCCCGTCCCATGCTCGGCAGTGACCCGATGCTGCACACGCTGGCCATGGACTATCTCGCGCGCAACTTCTCCGAACTCGACCGCACCATGACCGCCCGGGTACGCCTCGCCATCGACCGCGCCTTTCTCGAATCCACCGCCGACATCGCCACCGTCGCGGCGATGCTGCACACCGGACCGCGCACCTTGCAGCGCGCCCTGTCGGGTGAGGGCACGACGTTCACCGCGGTTCTCGATACGGCTCGCCGGGACGCGACCTACCGTCTCCTGCTGGATACGGACCTTCCGCTGAGCCGCATCACGGTTCTGGTCGGTCTGCGAGAGCAATCCGCGCTCACGCGCGTGGTGAGGCGCTGGTACGGCCGCACGCCCCAGGAGATCCGGTCGCAAGGCCGCGCCGGAGCCGTCGCGGCCGCGCACGCCAACCGCGGGGCGCCCGACGCCCCCGCCGAGAATTCGCACACCGCACTGGCTCGCCTCATCGCACCCCGCGTCTGAGCGGTCACGGCGATCCCGCGATGGCCGCGCGGAAATGTTCAACCGCCGAAGTGTGGCTGATCGGCGGGAACGAGGTGGGCGGCTTCGGTCAGGCGGTGTTTGGCCTGGCGCTTGCGCGGGCAGAGGGTGGCCGGGCAGGTCAGGTGCTGCTGCATCACGCGGTGGGCGTCGTCTACGGTCATGACCGGGACGGCCCAGTGGTCGGTGGGGGGAAGGTCGTACATCGTCGGTGTCCTTCCGGCGGAGCGGATTCGGCTATTTGGGCGGGAAGCGCAGGGCGGCGTCGAGGCGGATGACCTCGCCGTTGAGGTAGTCGTTCTCGATGATCGAGGTCGCGAGCTTGGCGTATTCCGCCGAGCGGCCCAGGCGCTTGGGGAAGGGAATCTGCGGGCCCCAGTATGCGGCCAACTTGTCCCCGTTCTTGCCATAGGCGGGCGTGTCGATCATTCCCGGTGCGATGGTGACCACTCGGATGCCCAGCGGCGCGAGATCGCGTGCGGCAACCAGGGTCATGCCGACCACGCCGCCCTTGGCCGCGGCGTAGGGGACCTGGCCGACCTGGCCCTCGAACGCGGCGATGGAGGCGGTGTTGATGATGATGCCGCGCTGATCCTCCTCCAGGGGTTCGGATTTCGCGATGGCGGCCGCGGACAGGCGAAGTACGTTGAAGACGGCGGTCAGATAGAACTCGATGGTCGTGCGGAAACCGTCCAGGCCCAGGGCCGAGCCGTCGCGGCCGACGAGCCGCCCGCCGCTGGCCGGGCCGCCGTGGGTGTCGACCGAGACGCGCAGCGGCGCCAGCGATTGCGCCTCCGCGATGGCGTCCTGGACCGACTGCTCGTCGGTGGCGTCGGTGCGCACGTAGCGCACACCCAGCTCCCGCTCGAGCTCCTTACCCTTCTCGTCCGCGACGTCGGCGACGACCACCTTGGCGCCGGCGGCGTGCAGCCGCCGCACGGTCGCCTCGCCCAGTCCGCCGGTGCCCCCGACGACCAGGGCCGAGCTGCCGTTGATCTGCATGTGGTATTCCTCTCTTGCAACTACCGCTCTCCAATTGTGAGAATAATGTTCTCATGAACATCGGCATGATCCTAGACATGGCCGCGGCGGGCGGCGATCACCCCGTCATCACCTCGGGCGAGCGCTCTCTCACGGCTCCCGAGTTACTCGAGCTCGCGCGCCGCGCCGCGACCCGGCTGCGGAGCTACCCGGCGGTGCTGTACCTCGGCACCAGTCATCCGGCCTATCCTGTCGTTCTGTTCGGGGCCGCCGCGGCGGGAATTCCCTTCGTGCCCTTGAACTATCGACTCGGCGCCGAACAGCTCGCCGCGCTGCGCGAACGGCACCCGGGTGCACTGGTCCTGGAACAGGACGACCTGGACCCCTTCCTGGCCGCGATCGCGGACGAAACCCCCGCCGAGCAGGACGCCGCGGCCGACGAGGACGCCGTCGCCGCGATCATCTACACCAGCGGCACCACCTCGGCCCCCAAGGCCGCGCTGCTGCGCCACCGGCACCTGACCGCGTATCTGATCAACACCGTCGAGTACGGCGCGGGCATCGGGCAATCGACGCTGGTCTCGGTGCCGCCCTATCACATCGCGGGACTGACGAACCTGCTGTCGAACCTCTACTCGGGCCGCCGCGTGGTCTACCTCCCCGCCTTCGACCCCGAGCGGTGGCTGGAAACCGTTCGCCGCGAGGCCGTTACGCACGCCATGCTGGTGCCGACCATGCTCGCCCGCATCGTCGCGACCGTCGAGGGCGACGATGCGCGGACCCCGACCCTGGTCAGCCTCGCCTACGGCGGATCCCGCACCCCGCGACCGGTGCTGGAAAGAGCCCTGCGGGTATTCGGCTCCACCGGATTCGTGAACGCCTACGGGCTCACCGAAACCGCGTCCTCCGTCGCGCTCCTCGGCCCCGACGACCACCGCACCGCCGCCGCCTCCAGCGACCCCGCGGTGCGCGACCGGCTCGGTTCGGTCGGCCGCCCGCTGCCCGGCATCGAGTTCGAGATCCGCAGCGAGGCAGGCGAACCCGTGCCCCAGGGCGACACCGGTCTGGTCTTCGTCCGCGGGGAACAGATCTCCGGCGAATACGGCGACCGCAGCGTGCTCGACGACCGGGGCTGGTTCCCCACCCGCGACCTGGGCCGACTGGACGCCGAAGGCTTCCTGTTCATCGAGGGCCGCGCCGATGACACCATCATCCGCGGCGGCGAGAACATCGCACCGGCCGAGATCGAGGACGTACTGCTGGAATTCCCCGGCATCTCCGAGGCCGCGGTGATCGGCGTCCCCGATCCCGAATGGGGCCAGCGCCTGGTCGCGGTGGTGGTCGGCGCCGGCGATCCCGAACAGATCCGGGACTGGGTCAAACAGCGCCTGCGCTCGTCCAAGACCCCCGACGCCATCGTCTTCCGCCCCGAACTGCCCAAGACCGATACCGGAAAACTGTTGCGCCGCACGCTCGTCGCCGAAATGGAGTCCTCCAATGCCTGACGCAGTCATCGTCTCCGCGCTTCGCACCGCCATCGGGACCGCCCGCAAGGGCACCCTGCGCGATACCAATGCCTTCGACCTGGCTCGGCACGTGGTGAGTGCCGCCTCGGACGGACTCGGCGGCGAATACCGCGTCGACGACGTCATTCTCGGCGAGGGCCGCTACGGCGGCGGCGTGCTGGCCCGGCACGCCGCGGTCGCGGCGGGGCTCACCGGCGCACCGGGCCTGGCCCTGAACCGGCACTGCGCGGCAGGGATGTCCGCGGTGCAGACCGCGGCCGCGAACATCCGCGCGGGCATGTCGGACCTGATCATCGCCGGTGGCGTGAACTCCGACTCCACCGCGCCGCGCGCCCGCTTCAAGGTGGGTGCGGACGAGTGGATCGATCCGTGGGTCTCGCCCAGCCATCCCGATCGCCCGGAAGCGCCGTGCATGGACATGTCCATCACGGTCGGCTGGAATACCGCGGTGCGCGTGGGCATCTCCCGCACCGAACAGGACGAGTGGGCGCTGCGCTCGCATCGCAACGCCATCGCCGCGATCGACGAGGGCCGCTTCAAGGAGGAGATCGTCCCGATCGAGACTCCGCACGGAGTCTTCGACACCGACGAGCACCCGCGCCGCGACACGACCCTCGAACGCCTGGCCGCCCTCAAGCCGCTGCACCCGGAAATCGACGGCTTCTCCATCACCGCGGGCAACGCCAGCGGCGCGAACGACGGCGCGGCGGCCCTGGTCGTGGCCAGTTCGGAGCTGGGGCTGCCCGCGCTGGGCGTGATCCGCAGCTGGGTGTCGGTCGGCGTCGATCCCGCCGAGACGGGCCTGGCGCCGATCGAGGCCATCACCCGCGCCGCCGACAAGGCCCGCATCTCGCTGGCCGAGGTGTCGCTGTTCGAGATCAACGAGGCGTTCGCCTCGGTCCCGGTCGCCACCGTGCGCGCGCTGAACCTGGACCCCGATCGCGTCAACTACAGCGGCAGCGGCTGTTCGCTCGGGCATCCGGTGGCGGCCAGCGGCGCCCGCATGATCGTCACGATGGTGCACGAGTTGCGCAGGCGCGGTGGCGGATACGGCATCGTCGCGATGTGCGCGGGCGGCGGCATGGGCTCGGCCACCGTGCTCGAGGTGCCGGCGCCCTGAACGACTCGGCGGGGGGGGGGGGGGGGGGGCCCCCCCCCCCCCCGGGTAGACCAGAAGCAGGACCACCCACCTCATTAAACAATAACACATAAAAACAAAAAACAACACAAAAAAAAACAAAA